>DAOVHV010000021.1 GCA_030671645.1 bacterium
AATGGATCTGCTGGCTGAGAAGTTGGGGATGGACCGTGCCGAGATCAGGCGGCGCAATGTCCTGAAGTCGGGAGATCGATCCTCGACAGAGCAACTGCTCGAAAACAGTGTAGGAATTGCCGAATCGCTCGATCGTGCCACCGAGATAATCGGTTGGCAAGATCGGTTGGCAGCCGTTGCTGCGTTCAATGCCGAACACGACGGCGTGAGCCGTGGCCTTGGCATCTCTTGCGTGCTGTACGGCGTGGGGCTGGGCGGCAAGGCGCCGTTTTTGGACAAGGCCGGAGTCACCATGAAGTTGGAAGCCGACGGTTCGGTGGCCGTGGCGGTCGGAACGGTGGAAATGGGCCAAGGCCTCACGACGTCCCTCCTGCAAATCGCTGGCGAGGAGTTGGGCATTTCGATCGAGAGAATCCAACTGGCTCCGGTGGATACGTCGCGTGTTCCCGATTCCGGGCCGACGGTCGCCTCACGAGGCACCATGATGTCGGGGTTGGCTGTACTCGATGCTGCGCGGAAGCTACACAAACGCGTCAAAGAGGTGGCTGAGGCTCAGGGTATCGCGAAGTCCGAGATTCGTGACCGATGGGACGAGATCGCGCGCGCATTCTGGCTCAACAACGTCGATCCGGCAGTAGAAGGCTGGGCCAAGACCGAGCCTGTGTCCTGGGATCCGGAAACCGGACTCGGGGACGTGTATCCGGTCTATGCCTACGCCACCCACATTGCAGAGGTGGAAGTGGATCGAATAACCGGGGAGACGGACGTGATCGATTTCGTGGCCGTGCATGATTCGGGTCGCATTGTCAATCGAACGTTGGCCACAGGACAAGTGCAAGGTGGAGTAGCTCAGGGCATCGGATTTGCTCTCATGGAAGACATTCCGCAACGTGACGGCTTCCTCATTGTCAATGGATTGACAACTTATCGCTTGCCCACCATTCGTGACGTGGTTCTTGACATGGGTGTCGATTTCGTCGAGGCTGAGTTCCCAGCCGGTCCATTCGGGGCCAAGGGTCTCGGCGAAGTGCCACTGATGGCCTCTCATGCTGCCGTGGCCGGTGCCGTCAGCCATGCTGTCGGGCATCAAGTTACGCGCTATCCGCTCGATCCGAACACCGTTTCCGGATTATTGCGGAAGCTCTGATCCATTGCATAGAGAAGGAGAAGGGCTGGCGCCCTTCTCCTTCTCATCTTACTTATTTCCTTACTGCAAATTGCGTGTGCTACATGCCGAGCAGTGCGAATAATGCGCCGAAGTCAACGGCTCCTGCCACCACATCCGAGAGATCGGTTACTCCCAACATCCCCATAATGGTGTTAAAGAAGTTCTCAATACCCTCGGGCGGCGAGGCCATGATGATCGGCATCAACGAGTCGGCCAACGACATGCCGAGTGATTCCGACAGGCCCGCTAGATAGGCGGCGTTGTCCATGAAGAACTGCTCGAACGCGGCCAACAGTGCGTCCGGATTGGCTTCACGAACAGCGACGATACCGATTCCGAACAGGCGTCCCAGCACGGCGATGGACGTGAAGAACGGCGAACCGATGGGAATCGTGTTGCCGACTTCGTCCATCTTGAGCAACTGAGCCAGCGCGGGAACAGCTCCTAGGGGCAGATCCACTTGAAACGTTCCGTACTTGACTAGCGACCCTACTGCTGGAGGAATACGGCCGAAGTCAAAGGTAGTGCCTGTCAGGGGTCCGAGCAGGACCATGTCACCACCGAGTGCGATGTAGTTCGTAATGGTGACTTCCTGTTCGAACTCTAGGTGCAGGATGTTCGCTGTTTCCCCGGTGGTGTTGTTGAAGAACCAAACCATCGTGTCACCTGCAGCGTGTGTCTCAATCCATGGGGCAACGGCTGTGGCTGACACGGCAAAAGACAGACTTACAACCAGCCCCAATACCATCCATAGGTTCTTGGTTCGAATCATACCAGCCTCCTTGGCGAAGTGAATGAATCATTCTAGCCGGATGAGGCGGCTCTGACAACGGGAGGGTCGTTCTCGATGGACCTATCCCCGGGACGCTGCAATCGCTTCGGCTAAAGAGAGATCCTCCAGGCGTGTCACCTTGATGTTGGTGGGTTCGCCTGCAACAGTGGCGACGGTTTCGCCGGCCAACAAAATGGCGGTGGCATCATCACGAATCTCCGGCGCCGCGGCTTCAAGACAGCGGAGAATGAGATCGCGTCTGAAAGCCTGTGGCGTTTGTGCGCGAACAAGCGGATGGTTGCTCAAATCGCTCAACGTCTCGATGCGAGACGTTGTCTCGTCGACGCGATGTAGATAATCGGGGATCGGGAGAACTGGGATGACGGCGTTCTCATACTGAGCCACGGTCAAGATATGTTGGATGAGGGTCGGGGATGGGAAGGGGCGTGCTCCATCATGGATCAGCACGATATCGCTCTGTGCGGCGCGGACACCGATCAACGACGAATCGCGGCGAGTCTCCCCGCCCTCAACGAGGTGGCAATGGTCTGTGATTGGTCGAATCAGTCGTTGGACTTCCTCCATTTCGTCGGAGTGCACCACGAGAATGAGATCGTCAAGTTCGGGAATGCGGGCGAAAACACTGACAGTATGGCAAATCAACGCTTGCCCATAAATGGGAAGAAGGACCTTGTTCTCGTTCGCTTGCATCCGATCCCCGCGTCCGGCCGCAAGGATCACTGCGCTTGCGGTCATGGCGTCGATGTGCCGAGTGACGTCAGCTTTCTTAGAACGAGGGTATCCGGGTCGATGGTATAGGCTTCCCATGTGTCGGAGCGGTTGGAGTTGAAATAGATGGCTCCATCGATGCCCCAGTCGGGATTGATATCGTCGGCCTCGTGCGTGGTGAGTCGAACCACCTCGAGATTGGCCAGGTCAAGCATATAGATGTCAACGTTCTCGTCGCGGCTCGATGCGAACACGATGCGAGTGCCATCAGGCGACCAGTCCGGTGACCAGTCCGGGTGTTCGTTGACTGTGAGTTGCCGCTCGATGTTCGTGCTCAGATCGAGCGTGAACAACTCCAGGCTCGATTCAGCGGTCGACTCGTAGGCGATCGTGGTGCCGTCCGGGCTGAGCGCCGGCTCCCAATAGGTGTATTCGGTCTCATCACCGCCGAAGAGTCCGCATCCTGAAACAGCCAATAAGCAGACGCCGGCCAAAATTCCGGTAATAGACAGGTTTCGTTTGTTCATCACTCCGTCCTTGTTAGCGTTCCCAGCGTGAGTGGTCGCTTTCCGGCTCCACGAACAGCATGCGCCCGGCATCCGTTTGTAGCGTGCTCTTCACGACTGCCTTGATGGTTCGTCCGATGTGTCGCCGACCGTTCTCGACCACCACCATGGTGCCGTCATCCAGATAGCCAACGCCTTGATTGATCTCCTCTCCACGGTCGATGATCTCGACAGAGATGTCTTCGCCCGGTATGAAGCGGGGCTTGACAGCATTGGAGAGCTCGTTGACGTTGAGAATAGAGACGCCTTCGACTTGAGCAACCCGGTTGAGATTGTAGTCAGTTGTGATGAGAACGGCCGATTCGTCCTTGGCGAGATGAATCAGTTTGCGATCTACCTCGCGAATGGTGGGGTAATCCCTTGTCGTCACGCGGATGGGAACGTTTTCGTCCTGCATCAGCTGATTTAGAACATCAAGCCCACGGCGCCCTTTGCGACGGCGCAGGCTGTTCGAGGAATCGGCGATGTTCTGTAGTTCGTCGAGCACAAACTCAGGTACAAGAATCTCGCCTTCCACAAATCCTGTGGCCAGCAAGCTTCCGATCCGTCCGTCGATGATGATGCTGGTATCCAGGATCTTCTTCGGCGCAGCTCCTCGTTGGTTTCGCGAATTCGCATGATCTCCCCGCGTTCTTCCGACGGGAGTATTGATGAGAAATCCGATTCGCAAGCCGAGCAGGCAGCTGCCCATGAGAAAGGCGCCTTGTGCAATCCGCGCTCCATCGGATGCCGGGAACGCCATGGCAATGGCGTAGTAGAAGATGACCCCGACGACCGTCCCGCCCAGTCCGACCAACAGGCTGTTCAGCACCCGATGTTCGGCTCCTTCCTCCTCAAACGCGGGAGAAAGCCGTTTCCAGATTAAGGCTATTCCCGTTGCCAGAATGCCACCAGAAATTCCTCCGATAATTACGTTGGACCATAACATGGACATGAATCCGAACGGTGGGAAAAGCTGGTAGACAACTGAGATGGCAGCACCGATGAAGGTCAGGGATAGAAGGAATAACAGAGAATACAGCATGCCCGCCACCTTCCTTTGGCCACGAGTAGAAGTCCTTCGGGGAACTTCTGCTCGTTTTCCTCAGATGTCCCATTATACGTAGCGCTTGTATTCACTACAAGATTTCGCTATTGTAATCAGCGAATGAGGGCTCTCGGCCCTTGTGGGTGGGGGGGACTACACTGACTACCGAATGGACCATCCGAGAGGTTCTGAATTGGACCCGTGGCTATTTCGAGGGTGCAGGAATCGTGCAGCCTCGTCTGGAAGCGGAAATTTTACTTGCGCATGCCCTTGATGCCAATCGATTACACTTGTATCTGGCGCCCGACAAACCTCTCACAATCGACGAACGATCACGCTATCGAAGTGTGGTGCAACAGCGCCGTTCGGGAACTCCACTTCAGCATGTGATCGGCGAGGTCAGCTTCTATGGATTGCGATTCCGCGTGGATCGTGAGACTTTGATTCCGCGGACTGAGACCGAAGAACTGCTGGATCAGGTGATCCAGCTTGCTCCCCGGGATCGGGAGATCCGCTGCTTGGATTTGGGCACTGGAACCGGAGTGATCGCCGTTTGTATGGCCCGATACCTTCCAATGGCTCAAGTAACAGCCGTTGACATCTCGCCCGCGGCGCTTCAGGTGGCGCGGGAAAACGCGAAGCTCAACGAGGTCGAAGATCGGATTGAATTTATCGAGTCCGATTGGTTCAGTCGTGTCGAGGGGAAATTCGATTTCATCGTATCCAATCCTCCGTATATCTCTACTGAAGAGCTGGATGGGCTTCCCAGGGAAGTTCGAGAACACGAACCATCCGTCGCCTTGGACGGAGGGACTGACGGGTTGGAGAAGGTTCGAGCGATCGCTGCTCAACTTCGAACGCACCTTCGTCCGGACGGGGTTGTTCTGATGGAAATCGGACACGATCAAGGCGCGCGCGCCCAAGAGATCTTGGAGAACATCGAGCTTGCCGATGTCAGCATTGAGCGTGACATGGCAGGGAAGGACCGATTTGTCGTGGGGCGTTGCTTATCATGATCCAAGTTTCCGAACTGCACTTTTCCACGGAGGACGGCGTCAAGGTTCTGGAAGATATTCATCTCCACGTTGAACAGGGCGAGTTGCTGCTGATCTTGGGATCGGCTGCGTCCGGAAAGTCCTTGCTCCTGGGATTGCTGGGGGCTCAAATCTCTCCGCAGCGAGGCCAGATCCTTGTGCATGGACGGAACGTCGCCCGGTTGGGCCCCGACAAGATGCTTACCCTGCGACGTCGCATTGGTGTGTATCCTCAGGGTTTCGTGCCGCTTCCCAGGACCGTTCACGAGAACGTGACCTTCAAACTGCGTGCGTTGGGCAACTACCGGGAGCAAGCCGAGGAAAAGGTCCTGTACGCACTCGAGACGACGGGATTAATCCGGCAACAAGGTGTCGATGCCCTTGAGCTATCGTCGATCGATCGGATTCGGTTGGGAATTGCGCTGGCGCTTTGCCACGATCCCCTGTTGCTGCTGATCGACGAACCGTTTGAGGGATTGGCCGAAGAAGAGAAGGCGGAAGTTGCTCGCCTGCTTTGCCGAATGAATACGGGGCACCTCTCGATCCTCGTAGCAACTCGCGGACCGGTGCCGCCGGGGTTGGAGATGTTCCGACGTGTTCGTCTGGTCGACGGGATGGTAAAAGGAGCATGAATATGCAGCTGTTTGTGTTCCGAGAGTTGTTGGGTGCCATCCGAGCCAAGAGTGCCACCTTCTTTACGTTTTCAGGCCTCTTGCTGTTCCTGTTCTTGGCTTCGTCCGCCAGTCTCTTCATGATCGCTCCAGGCAGCGTATCCCGAAGTGCCGAAGGGCAACCGATCGAGGAAATCCGAGTTTTCTTGTCGCCGCGACTCTCCTCGGCAACGATCGATCAATGGTTCCTTGAATGGCGTGAGCGAGACGATATCGCCCGGCTGCGCTTCCAATTCGCGCAGGAGTTTGATGCGTCCGCTTCCGGCGGTGTCTTCATCGTTTTGCCGGCCGACACTGCGATGGCCGGTGCTCTATCCAGCGAATTCCGGAGCATCGACGGCGTTACCGAAGTGATCGAAGTGCCGCGCGAGCCTACCATTGAAATCCCGTCCGTCTCTCTTGCGATTCGCATCTCATTGCTTGTGATTCTGGTGCTCTCCATCACGGCCAGCCTGTTTTGTTCTCGGCGAGGATATCGCGAATTGCTGACGGCGTTTTCCGGTGAGATTCGCATGCTGCGGCTGTCGGGGATCTCAGAGCAGGTTGTATTCACATTGGTTGTCGCTCTCGGCGTTCTGATCGGACTGTTGGGAGGACTTCTCCTGTTGGCCGTTCTCTACTTGTTGCATCAGATCGCGCTTTCGAACGCCGATGCCTTTTCCTTGTTCGGAGGATTGACCAGTGGAATTCGGATCCTTGGTGTGGGGTTGATGGGGGTTGTGCTGGGAACATTGTTGGGAGGCTTGGCAGGACTGCTTGGTGCAAGCTTGCTCCATCGACGCGAATTCGATCCGCTTCCCTGATCCCTGAAAGAAAGCCTGTCTCAGGTTGGAGATCTGCCTTTCTGTTCCATAACTCGGGTTGGATCGCCTGTTCAGTCTGCGATTCCCGGATCAGGTCCCAGTCGATTCCGCAGGGATTGGATGCCTCGTCTTGCCAGGTAGGCCATGCCGACGGCGACAAAGATCGATTCCACAAACTTGAAGATCAGCGAATATGCGACGACTCCGGCATTCGTAACCGACGGAACCACCAGTGCGAACACGCCGACCAGAGCCGCCTCTGCCGTTCCCAGCCCTCCCGGTGTAATCCACAAGAAGAACGATAGCATGATGGTGAAGGTGAAGATCAGCGACAACTGCGGGAACGTGAAATGAATTCCGGCTGAGAAGAGAAAGAAGAACCGAGGGCGCATGTAAACAAAGAGCGTGGCCACGGTTTGAAGCAAGAACGCGACCAGGGTTCCCTTCCAATGCCGCGTGAAAGCGTAATGGATCTCGTCCTCAGTTTCTGACACCTTGTTTGCCGCTTTTTCCAGTGCGGTTCTCCAGCGAGAAAAGGGCTTGCCCAACAAGCGGATAATGCGGCTTGTCCATTTGAAATTGCCGGCGAAATTAACCAGGCCGACCAGAATCCAAAATGTGACGAAACCGATGGCGGACGCGAGTAGCCTTCGCTCCGACGGTGGGATTTGGGGAGAAGACAGCGCATAGAAGCTTCCCACCAGAATGAACACGATCATGCTGAGGCCGCCGAGAAAGCGTTCGACTACGATGGTGGCGAAGATGCGGGTGGTTGGTGCATCCGACTTGCCCTTGACGAGTAATGCTCGCACCGGTTCTCCGCCGAAGTACAGAGTTGGTGTGAGATAACTGACGGCATAGCCGGACAGACGAGCTCCGATGATACTTCGTAGCGGGAGGCGAATGCCGTAGGAGCGCAGAATCACCCACCAACAAAGGATCCAAAACGTCATCGAGATCATCACATTGGCTAGGACGCTGAGAATGCCGAACGCTCCCAGTGCATGCATCTCGGCAAACATTTCTCGCCATCCTACGAAATACAACACTGCAGCCAGGATGCCGAACCCACTGACGATTGAAAGAATGATCTTCCACCCGTTCCGCTTCACCCTCATGGCAGGCATGCTAACACAGACGTTTCGAATCGTTCAAGAAATTTGTCGGATGGTGATGGGGCCTACGTCTCCTCTGTGAGCGCTCCGAGAATTAGCCTCATAGCAGCAGTAATCGCTTGATCGCGTACCTGCGATCGGTCTCCGGGGAATCGATGCTCCTCGACGTGGGTTCGTTGAGGGCCGGCTACTGCGATATAGACCAGCCCCACTGGCTTCTCTGCAGATCCTCCGGTGGGACCGGCAATGCCCGTGATACTGACACCGAAATCGGTCTTGAATCGGCTTCGGCTCCCTTCAGCCATGGCGGCGGCGGTTTGCGAACTGACGGCACCATAGAGTGTCAAGGTTTCCCGGGGTACCTCGAGCAGCTGGGACTTGACGTCGTTGTGATAGGCGATAACGCCTCCGATGAAGAACGCCGATGCCCCGGGAATTTCCGTAAGCAAGTGGGAAAGCCCTCCGCCGGTACATGATTCGGCAGTGGCCAGCGTTAGGGCTCGATCCGATAATGCGGCTGCAAGACGCTCTTCGAGCCTCATAGATGGATGCCTCCCTTGTCTGATAGAGACGTTACTACATCTTCGTGTTCGGAGTCATGCGAACGTGTCCACACGCACTCACATCGCAGTGGGCATTTCACACATTCTGGCTTCCTCGGATGGCAGATCTCGCGGCCCAAGCGAATGGTCAGCAAATGAAGCCGCCGCATGAGAAGTGAATCGGCCGGCAGCAGTTGGTTCAACTGTGGATGAGGGTCGCCTCGTTCCGGAACAAGCCCCATGCGACTCATCACCCGCCGTATGTGCGTATCGGCTGGGAAAATCGGTCGATCGAACGAGAAAAGCATCACAATACCGGCGGTTTTCGGTCCCACTCCCGGCAACTCCAACAGCCACCGAAGCGCATCGTGCGGTGCGAGATCATTGAGAAACTCAAGGTCGAGGTAGCCGCGTGTCTTCACGATCCGGTTAAGAGCCTCTCGAATCGATCGGGCCTTTTGCTGTTGCAGACCGCCGATTTGGATGGCGGAAGCGATGTCCCCCAATGAGGCCACTCGCACGTCCTCAAGCGTCTTGAATCGCTTCATGAGGGACTTGAACGCGCGATCGCGATTGGTGTCGTTGGTATTCTGTGAAAGGATGGTGAGCACGAGATTCTCGATCGGATCATGAAGCCGGCCGGTCGGGGCGCCGTAAGTTTCGATCAATCGGTCGGCGATCCATGTGATCTTTGTCTTGTCGTTCATCTCGATGGGAGCATAAGGGCCAATGGCTCCGGGTACAACTGGTGTCTCATCAGACGGATCGATACCTTGCAGCACCATGATCGAAGCCAAAACTGCACATGAATGGATCGTTCGGCGCTCCAGGATGGAGAGGATCTTGTGAGTGTTTTGCGAACGCTGAGGGTGGCTCGGCCTTGATCCTGCCCGGTATCGGAATGGTGCGAGAAGCTGAGTTGGGATACCGGAACGGGAAGGAGTACGAAACACACGCCCGCCCTGCTCCGGCTGAGCTGATCTCGCCGCAAGGAAATCTGGCCTGGGATAAGACGGGCGCCCAAATTGTCCGTGCTCACGTCTGGCTGTCCGAGCAGGACGGCTCGGTACGGGGCCCTCATTCGGGCCACCGTTCACAACACGATGGAATTGAGCTTGCTCGCGCTGGGAGGAATCGCTCTGGGGCGAAGGCTCAAACCCAATGGCCTGGTAGGGCTGTTCCCGCGAACTAGATAAACGACGCTGGCAGATGGAGTCCGTGCAGGAAGTCCCTGCCGGTGATACGGGGTTTCCCTTCCCGCTGCAATTCGAGAATCTCCACCAGCCGATCTTCGGTACCAACCAGCAGTCGATTTGTTTCCGAGGGGCCGATCTCCCCCGGATGGAGAACGCCGGATGCAAGATGGGTCAGTTTCGTTCGATGGATCTTCACGCGATGGTTTGCTATCTGTGTCCATGCACCGGGCCAAGGAATGGTCCCTCGGACCAGGTTGTGAATCCGCGTTGCCGACTGATGCCAATCAATGCGCCCATCGTCCCGCACCAGGCTGGGGGCCAACGAGACTCCGTGCTGAGGCTGAGGCGCAGCTTGAAGCGATTCGCTTGCCAGGCCCCCCAATGTCTTCAGGATGACATTGGATCCCAGCTGCGCCAAGCGATCTTCCAACTCGGCTGCTGTCTCATCCGGTCCGATATCAAGCGACTCCGCCAGGAGAATGTCGCCGGTGTCCAGCCCCCGCTCGATGAAGAAGGTGGAGACCCCAGTTTTCTTCTCTCCAAGCATGATGGCCCAATTGACAGGAGCGGCGCCTCGGTAGGCGGGCAACAGCGAGGCATGGATGTTGATGGTCCCCATCTGTGCAAGATCGAACACGACGGCTTTCAACAACTGACCATACGAAGCCACCACGATGACGTCGGGAGAGATGTCTCGAAGAATCTCGACGGCCTCGGGATCGTTGATGTTGTTGGGTTGAATTAGCGCGAGACCACGCTCGAACACCACCTGCTTCACCGGGGATGGATGCAATTTTGCATGGCGACCGGCGGGGCGATCGGGCTGCGTAACAACCAACTCGATCCCATATCGGTCATCTAAAGCACGAAATGCCGGGCATGCGAATCCCGATGTTCCGAAAAAGACGAGCTTCACTCCTTCTCCTCTCGCCGCACACGTTGATATTCCTTGATCAGGCTTTGTCGGTGAGCAGTGGAGAGCTGATCGAGGAACAGGTTGCCGTTTAGATGGTCCATTTCGTGCTGGATGGCGCGGGCAATCAGCCCCTCCCCCTCCAGCCGTACGCGCTCTCCGTTGAGATTGAGACCTTCCACCACAGCTCGTGTCGACCGAGCGACGCCGGCATCCACGCCGGGCACGCTCAGGCATCCTTCTGTGATTTCCTCGACTTCTTCGGACAGTTCGATCAACTCCGGGTTGATCAAGATGTGAAACTCATCAGCTATGTCCAGCACGAAGATGCGCTTGGGGATTCCGATTTGCGGAGCCGCCAACCCA
>DAOVHV010000027.1 GCA_030671645.1 bacterium
GACTGACCGTGTTGGCCAATACCGGCTCCAAGACCCTCCCTCTCTACAATAAAGCCCCCAATGCACATTTCTACGGGCAGGCTGTTTACACCAACCTCCCGGTAGGAGGCGCCTATCGTGGATACGGAGCCACCCAAGGCTACTTCCCGTTGGAAACGGCCATGGACGAATTGGCCGAGCGGCTGGATCTCGATCCGATCGAATTGCGGCGTCTCAACCATATTCGTGTGGGTGAGACGTCACCTATCTTCGAGAAGCTGGGGGAGGGCCGCGAGGGCGTATCTCAGACGGTCAAGAGCTGCGAGTTGCCTCGCTGCATCGAGATCGGATCCGAGAGAATCGGATGGACCAAGAAACGAGGGAAACGTCTCAAAGTCGGATCTTGGGTCCATGGCATCGGCATGTCGATCATGATGCAGGGATCGGGAATCCCGGAGATCGACATGGCGGCGGCCACCATCAAGATGAACGAGGACGGATCGTTCAACCTGCTGATTGGAGCGACCGACCTCGGAACCGGCTCAGACACGATTTTGGCTCAGATCGCGGCCGAAGTTCTTGGCGTGCCGCTGACCAAGATGCTGGTTACGTCGTCGGATACCGACCTCACTCCGTTCGATGTGGGAGCCTATGCCTCGTCGACGACCTACGTTTCGGGGATGGCCGTGCAGCGGGCGGCCGAGCAAGTGCGCGATCAAATTACCGCGGTGGCTGCTCCATTGCTGAATTCAGCTGCCGACACCCTTACTCTTCACGACGACGCCGTCTTCAACTCGAAAGGCGAGAGCGCAAGCCTGGCACGGGTGTGCCGGCGCGCGATGTATGAATCGGATCAATTCCAGATTGGGGCCACGGCATCCTGTGTTCCGACGGAATCGCCGCCACCGTTCCTGGCCAACTACGCAGAAGTGGCCGTCAACGTGGAAACAGGGAAGGTGCGGGTCGTGCATTATGTCGCTGCGGTGGATTGCGGCGTGGCCATCAATCCTCAGCTGGCGGAAGGCCAGATGGAGGGTGCCGTTGTGAATGGCATCGGCTATGCGCTGACCGAAGAGATGATCCTCAGTTCCAAAGGACGCGTTCGCAATCCATCCTTGTTCGACTACAAAATCCCGGGCATGCTTGACGTTCCCCTGATGGATATCATCTTGGTGGAATCGTACGAGCCGACGGGACCGATGGGAGCGAAATCGGTCGGAGAAATTGGCATCAACGGACCTATCCCAACGATCGCTAACGCCATCTATGATGCTGTTGGGATACGGCTGACGGAAACGCCGTTTACCCCGGAGCGCGTGTTGAAGGCAATGAAGGAAGCGTCCTCGTAGGAGGCCTCCTTGCATTGCTTCGAGTGTCTGGAACCGAGCTGAAAGAAGCAAGCGCTCGGGGGGCGGAAACAGAAGGGAGAAGGATGAAAGTCTTGGTAATAACCAGTAGTCCAAACGCGGACGGGCTGACCGTGGCATGTGGTGAGGCTGCAAGACAGGGAATCGTGGATGGGAAAAGCCCGGCACGCGTCATCAACCTGAACGAATTTGAGATCCGGCGATGTGCGGTCTGCGACAACGGATGGGGTCCGTGCCGAACCCAGCATCGCTGTCGGTTGGAGGATGACTTCTCGAAAATTCAGGACATGTTCGACGCGGCCGAAGGCTTTGTATGGGTGACCCCGGTGTATTTTGGCGAACCGAGCGAAACGTTCAAGGCATTCTTCGATCGGCTTCGCCGTTGCGAGGCGACCAAGAAGAACGGAGAGAAGAGCGGCCTGACTGACAAGCCGACAGTTTGCGTGGCTGCCGCCGGAGGGTCGGGGAACGGCGCCGTTCACTGCCTCGCTGAGATGGAGCGACTTGTACAGCGTCTGAGCGCCCGTGGATTCGATTACATCCCGGTTGCACAGCGGACACGAGAATACCAGCTGGAGACGATTCACGACGGACTGGTGGCTATGTGCACACCCGAGCCGCCGAAACAAACGTTGCCGATTTCCGCGCGTAAAGGATCTCGATCCGGGAGGCGATCCAAGCGTCGGATCGGGAGACGCCGGTCCTAGAGAACGACTAGAGCAGCCGCTCGATCGTTTGTCGTGACAACTGGGCAGGATGTCCGACGAAGCGGATGATGCCCTCTCGATCGATGACGAATGTTCTTGGGATACCGCCGTCTCCAAACGCTCGGAAGACCGCGAACGCAGCCGCATACGATTCGTACAGGGCGATCATGACATCGAAGTTGTTTGTGGCCAGATAATTGGTGGCGTTTTCAGCGGTTCGATCCAGGCTGACGCCGAGCAGTACGACGTCCGGTGCCAACGAGCGAGCGATATCCTCCAATCCTGGCATGGTGAGGCGGCAGGGGCCGCACCAGCTGGCCCAAAAATCGAGAATGACGACCTTCCCGAGAAAGTCGGACAGGGCGACATCTTCGTTCTCAAGCGAGCGAAGTCGGAAGTCGGGGGCTCGCTGACCGATGCGAATCCCTGATGGAACGTCTGATGGCGTTTCTTGCTCGAAAGCGATCGCATCGGAGGAGGTGCCTTCGGGCTCGGGTTCCGGAAGCGTCACGGGTGTATTAATCGACAAATTGTCGGCCAGCAGGAACACGAGAAGGCCGGTTCCGAGAATACCTATGAGAATGAGAGCATAAGCAATGCCTCTCTGTAATCGATTCGCTCGCTCTTGCATCCATCTCCTCTCAATTGTTCTTTGTCTTCGGAGCCGCGTACTTGGTCGGTACGGTGCTTGGTCGGTACGATACGATATGAACGTCGAATTTTCATGAATGCTTTGTGAGGAGGCGAAGGAGCAATGAACTCCAAAACGAAATGGATCGTAGGCTTAGCCGGGATTCTAGCCGCTGTAATCTTGGTGATCGTTCTTTGGCCGGCGCCGGATCCGTTGGCCGGAGTGGAAACTGTTGCCATCAGAGTTGGAGATGAACCCCCCTCTCAGCAGGCATTTGACTATGAGGAAGAGTTGGGCCTTGTGCTCAGCGGGCGAGACCTTCGCATCGTGTCCGATGAATCGTCTGCCGATCTTGTGCTGGCATTGGACGATTTCCGGGTCAACCTCGGCGACATCGAAATCTCTCTGACTGAAGGCAGCTTGCGCGGCAAGGCAAGCGCCGTTTGCATCGTGACCGACGTCCGTACCGGCAAAACCCACACGATGGATTTCATCATTCGGTTCGAAAACGGCGAAGTGCATGCCGAGCTGGTAGGACGAAAGTTCTGGGAGTTCTGGAAGTAGACGCTCAAATCATGCTCCAAGATGTCTACCTGGAAACCGAGCATATGATTCTGCGCCGCTTGACCATGGCGGATGCGGAGAACCTGTTTGATCTCGATTCCGATCCCGAGGTGATGCGCTACGTGACCGGCGGTCCCCCACATTCCCGCGAGTTCATCACGGAGAAAGTGCTGCCGCACTATCTAAGCTACTACGATCGATTCGACAAGTTCGGGTTCTGGGCAGCGATCGGAAAGGCGACCGGGGACTTTATGGGATGGTTCCACTTTCGGCCGTTCAAAGAGAACCCCGAAGAAACCGAGCTGGGATATCGTCTGAAGAAGGCATATTGGACCCGTGGATTCGCCACCGAAGCATCGATCGCCTTGATCGAAAAGGGCTTCTGCGAACTGGGTGTCACAAAGGTTGTTGCCACCACCATGGCTCTGAACACCCGCTCGCGGCGAGTGATGGAGAAGGTGGGGCTCCAATTCGAGAAGAAATATGTCTATCCGGGAGACCCATTCCCAGGATGGCGAGCCGAGGATTGCCTAGAAGTGAAGTATGGACTGACCAAGGAACAATGGGAGTCCACAGCCTCTCAGTAGATGCTCGGGCGATTCACACGCAACCATTCGTACATCAGAATTCCGCCGGCGATGGACACGTTCAAGCTTTCCGCACTGCCGCGTTGCGGCAGCCGCACGGTTTTGTCAACGAGCCGCCCGAGTTCCGGTTGAAGCCCCTCGCCCTCGTTGCCCAGGATCAGTCCGATCGATCCACTCATGGCGTCGCTTTCCCAAACGAGGTCGCCATCGGACACAGCCGCTCCCACCCAGCGGAGGCAGGCACTCTTGGCCCAATCATCAAGCGCGGTGATATCGTCTGTTCGAACGATGGGCGTGGCGAAGATTGATCCCATCGAGGACCGGACGGATTTGGGATCGAATGCGTCGGCCGTGGGCTCGATGAGAATCATCCCATCAGCCCCCACCGCGTCTGCGGTTCGAATCAGTGTGCCGACGTTGCCAGGATATTGTGGCCGATCGAGCACCACGAAGAGCTGAGGTTGTTCAGTCGAGCGTATGTGCAACTCCTCAAGCGAATGCAGCAGGGAATCAATCGCAAACGTGGCCATCAATCCTTGCGACAGCACGCGATCCGAGAGCGCTTCAATCACTTGCTGCGACACGGGAATCTTGTTGGCACCTGCGGCAGCGAGTTGCGCCAGGATGTCAGGAGCCGTGTCTGTCGTAAACAAGTAGTCGCAGAAGAAGACGTCGATGGGACGGATGTGCCCTGCCAGGCGGGAGGAAGCCATCCCTTCGATCGCCATTCGAAGAACTTGCAGCCCCTCGGCGGCGAATCGATTGCTTCGATGACGATGTTTCTTGTGCGCCAGCTTCCTTGCCTCGACGATATTGGGATTGCTGGTGGAAGTGATAATACCCTTCATGTTCTCCAGTCCTCGATTGAGACCTCATGATCCAACTGCAATCCTATTCAACCGGGTTGCGAGCACGAGTTCAAGCTTGAGTACTCGGTCATGTGTAGAATGATGATCTCATGGGCATTGCAAAACGACGGAGAACATTCGAACTGCGAAACGCTCGGTTCGAAGACCATGCGGCCATTCGCCGGTTACTCCGCGCGGTTGATCTGCCGACTCAAGATTTGTCAGACGAAGCGTTCGAGCACTTCGTCATATGCAGGATCGATGATGCCATTGCCGGCGTGGTCGGGCTCGAGCTGTATGAACCGTCTGCACTTGTGCGTTCGTTGGCAGTGTCCGAGCAGTATCGATCTCAGGGGATTGCCGCAAAACTGCTGCTAAGGATCGAGATGCACGCGCAGGGATTCGGAGTGACGAGGCTGTTCGCTCTGACAACGACAGCGCAACGCTATTTCGAAGCGAAGCGATTCATGGTGATCGAGCGGTCGCAGGTTCCCGAAGCGATTCGAGCCAGTGCCCAATTCAGTGAGCTGTGCCCTGATTCGGCCCGCTGTCTCGTCAAATCCATTGATCGATATCCCTCTTAGAAGGAAGGAGTGGCATGAACGAATCGATCGCACAACGCAGTGCGGCGCTGTTTGACTCCGGGTTCTACTGTGCCGAAAGCGTTCTCCTGGCAATCGGCGAAGCGCGAAATGTAGGATGTAAGCTGATCCCACAGATCGCTACCGGCTTCTGCAGTGGAGTTGCCCGATCTTGCGGGATGTGTGGCGCCATATCCGGAGCGATTCTCGCTATCGGGCTGGCGATGGGGCGTAGTTCGGCAGATGAATCCGTTGATGACGTGTACAAGGCCGTACGCATCGTTCTCGATGGATTCGAATCGGAGTTTGGTTCGTCCAATTGCCAATTACTGCTAGGCTGCGATCTGGGAACCGAAGAAGGGCAACGCTCCTTCCACGAGAGGAAGCTTTACGCCACATGCGGAAGCTACGTTGCTCGAGCCACGGAATTGGCGTTGGAGGCCATCGAGGGGCGCAAGTAATAGGGGCTAAGTAGCTGCGGAGGACAGGCCATCATCAGCTGGTCTAATCTCGATCCATTCGCTTCCGGGGCGAAGGATGATGTCGATCTGATGCGCCGCCGTTTCGTAATTCGGTGATAGGATCCCGTTTTCAGTTTGGACATAGTCCGTCGGGACGGTTAGCTCCATCGAGGCCGATCCACCCACGCGAACGCCGACACTTTGAGGGACACGCACTTCGATGCGGCTTCCCGAAACGTACACCTTGGCATTCGATTCCCAAGGAAGGGTGATCGTGCAGGGAGCGTCGCCGGTGTGGATGTCGGCGGATTCGAGGGTAATGCCAGTCAGGTCGAGATTCACGACCCCGTTTGTCGCCATAGACAGCGACAGGGGGATCGATTCGCTGAGAGCCACATTCCAGACGTGGGGTTCACGTTGTGCCGGCAACAGGAACGGGAATCGGTAATCCGACTCAAGTCGGAACTGGATGTTGTCTCCATCTCTGTGCACAGACTCGGTTAAACGCTCATCGCGCCTCAAAGTTAGTGTGCCGCTGATGAGATTCTCGGAGTCTGGAAGTTCTGATATCGGGCCCACGTTCATCGCGCAATCGCGACACGAAAGCACGATCTCGGCAACCGTCGCCCCGCCTAGGCGATGGGTAAATGTCTGTCGCTCGGTGATCCAGACTTCCGGCGCAAATACATAAAACAGTACGATGCCGACGGCGATCAGGGCGGCGGCGCCGATAACGGCACCCACGGTGGCGCCGACTGACGGGCGCCGTAGCAGCGTATCGATTCCGAGAAGGATCAGCAACACAGGCCAGTAGCGTACCACCTCAGACCAAATCGAGGAATCGACCACATCCAAGCTGGTCAGCAAGAACATGACGCCCAAGAAGATGAGCGTCAACGGAAACAGAAGACTCCCGCGGCGTTTTCGTTTGGTCATGACTTAGGTCCTTCGGAAATGGTGCCACAGTAACTGGGCACCGAATCCGATGACAAGGATTGGCCACAACCGCGCCAGCCGGGACCAGATGGCCCAGTCAATCAGCTTCAGTGTGTTCAGGAGCAGCAGAACTCCGGCCACAATGAAGGTCACCGGCAGGATGGCTCCGCGAAGTCGACGATCCGTTGCCATGACGGCCTCCTTAGTCTATACGATTGCTAATCCAACGCCACAAGAACACCAAACCGACCAGAATGAGCAGCGACGGCCACACCCAAATCCTGGCGATCCAATTCAGCCATGTGAATCCCAAATTTCGCAATAGGAAACCGATTCCCACGACGATGAGGACCAATCCAACCGCAAGTGACGTGGCCGGAACAGCGGAACCAGATTTGTTTCGAAGCTCGTTCCCGAGAGTACGTGCCCGTTCGGCGATTTCGTCCGCGCCCTCTCGAACCCGCTCTCCCAGCGATGTCTTCTCGCTTTTGGATTCCTCAGGGACCAGGAGCCAGAGTGCAAGGTACGCGGGAATACCAATGCCCGGAAGGACGGCCAGTACTACGAAGATCAGACGAATCAGATTGGGATCGAATTCGAAGTACGTACCCAGGCCTCCGCATACGCCGCCGAGCATGGAGTCGGTTGTACTGCGATACAGCTTCTTTACCATGAAAACTCCTTCCCAAGTCGACTGATGGGGAGTGTAGCACAAATCGGAATGGCCATTCCAAATCCGGTGGTTATCCGCGTAGTGAAGCGAGCAAGATTAGCATCAGAATGATCATGGGTGAGAGAAGGGATAGGAAACGCCCAAATACAGGGGTAGCGCGGCGATGGAACAACGCCCTGAACTGAAGCGCACCCACACAAAGACTGATGGAAAACGCCAACCACTGTACCGAGATCTTCCAGCCGATCGAGCTCTGTGAAGCTACGGCTGCAAGAACGAGCAGAACGGCAAGACAGAGTCCGACACACCAGACGAGCGTGAACCCCCACAGAGCACGACCGGAAAACACGGGCATGCGCCAGCACAGGATGGCCGTCCATGCCGCAACGAAGGCGGTTCCCGTGAGCCAGAGTGCCGCCAGCTGCAATCCTGGGAATGGGGCGAATACATGAACGAGCAACAGGGCGAAGGCAACAGAGCCGGCGGCCAGAGCCAGCGCCAGTCGTCTGGAAATCGCCGTTAGCCTCAATGTTCGCATCAAAGGGAATTGCGCTCTTGCCATAGCAAGACCCTACACAAAACGGGCCGCGAGCAAAAGCCCTTCTGTCCTGTGTCAAACCACAGGTCGCGTATGTTGGCTCAAGCGATGGCTTGCGGTAGCATGGACGCCATGGAAAAGAGAGCACTGATTCTGGACGGCCGCATTGGTGAAGATACGGTGGCGGAGCAATCCCTTGAACTAGCGGAGGCGTGGCTTCATGATCGGAACTGGAACGTAACCACGCTGAGGCTTGGCGAACTTGAGATCGCTCCCTGCATCGGATGTTTCGGTTGTTGGATCAAGACACCTGGGGAATGTGTGATTGACGATGCTGGGCGAGACGTGGCCCGGCATATCGTCGGCAGCGATATTGTGGTATATCTAACGCCGATTCAGTTCGGTGGGTACTCGTATGAGTTGAAGAAGGCACTGGATCGATCCATCCCCATCATCTCGCCATTTTTCCGCAAAGTGAAGGGTGAAGTGCATCACAAGAAACGATATGCCCGATATCCCAACGTGGCCGCCTTGGGCTGGAGCAAGCGATTGACGGAGCACGAAGACGACATCTTCGAAAACCTGGTGCGGCGAAATGCCATCAACATGCATGCCCCCAAAACTGCCGTGAGCGTCCTCGGTCCGGAAGATGCCGACGCGAGGGGGCGGCGCATCGAATGGACTCTTGGGGAAGTGGCAAGATAATGACCGACCAGGAACGCGTGGCCCTGCTGGTAGGAAGCCCCAAAGGGCTCAAGGACGGAAGTTCGGTCCGATTGGGACGAGCCATCACCGATGGACTGGAGGAAGCGGGATGGCATTGCGATGCCTTCCACTTGCACGCGGCAGTTCGAACCGAGGAAGCGATGTCTGAGCTGCTCACCTCGCTCGAAGCCACCGATCTTGTCGTGCTATCTACACCGCTCTATGTGGACAGCCTGCCGGCTCCGGTGATTCGTGCGCTGCATCGAATCGCGACCCATCGAGCCGGAACCAACGGTGGGAACGTTCCGCGGTTCTTGTCCATCGTCAACTGCGGTTTCGTGGAGCCGTGGCAGAATGAAGGTGCTCAACGAATGGTGCAGCAGTTCTGTTCGCAAGCGCGATTCGCATTGGTGGGCTCCCTGTCCCTCGGAGCCGCAGGGACCATGACAGGAAAGGTTCGCAAGGCGTTTGAGCTCGTGGTCAAGGC
>DAOVHV010000054.1 GCA_030671645.1 bacterium
CACTGTCTGTAGGCAAACGGTTTCAAGTTCTATTTCACTCCCCTCCCGGGGTGCTTTTCACCTTTCCCTCGCGGTACTAGTTCACTATCGGTCAGTTGGTAATGTTTAGCCTTGGAAGGTGGTCCTCCCAGCTTCACGCCGAATTTCACGTGTTCGGCGCTACTCAAGCAAGTTTCCAGGGTAGTTCAACCTTTCGTCTACGAGACTATCACTCTCTGTGGTCGCTCTTTCCAGAGACATTTGACTAGATATCGCTTTTAACCCTGCCTATCCCTGCATGGATAAGACGAAACTGCTTACAACACCAAACGAGCAACGAATGCAGTCTTACACACGTTTGGTTTGGGCTCTTCCCGTTTCGCTCGCCACTACTAAGGGAATCTCTATTGATTTCTTTTCCTCCGGTTACTGAGATGTTTCACTTCACCGGGTTCGCTGAACGCACCTACTGATTTCAGTGCGAACTCCTATGGCTTCACCATAGGGGGCACTCCCATTCAGAAATCTCCGGATCAAAGCCTGCTTAGCGGCTCCCCGAAGCTTATCGCAGCTAACCACGTCCTTCATCGCTTCCAACTGCCAAGGTGTCCACCGTTTGCCCTTACTACGCTTACGCGGCACACACTCTATTCACTTGTCAAGGAGCAACGCAGCAACTTCGCTGCGCAGAAATTGATCATAACACAGTCCCCAAGGCCTGTCAAGGCTTTGATCGGGGACAACGCGGGACACTTTACCCGAGTCGTTGCGGGCTGTCAAGGAATCTGTCCAAACGCGCCCAAAGAATGTCTCCCACGTGGGTTTGGGATCGTCCCGAAGCCCCTTCGTGCAATCTTTCGATCATATCAAAACTCGCGAATCAAGGGGCGGCACCCGGCGGCAGAATCGGCAACCGCACTGCAGATGACAGTCTCGGCCGATTCAGCGTCGCGAATTCCTCTCACTAGGATCATGTGAATGCCTCGACTCAGATCTTCCACCACTCGATTGCGTTCTTACTCGTCGTCCATTGCAGGGTCCATGCCGATGAGCGGCACACACACCTGCGCCAGTCGGTCCAGTTCGGCAAAGGAGAGGGTTTCTCCACGCGCGGTTCCGTCAACTTCGGCTGCCGAAAGAACGCCGGGAATGGCATTGGCGGGAAGCAGATCTTGCAGCGCACGCCGCGCCATCTTTCGGCGATTTCGGTATAGCGTTCTCACGACAGCAAAGAAGGCGTCTTCGGCGGTGGAGAAACGCGGCGACGATAGGAAGGATAGCTCCCAATATGCCGAATCGACTTCGGGAACCGGGAAGAACGATCCCTTCCGAATGCGCCGCAATCCTGACACGAATGCAAAGGAATGCACGAACACACCCAAGGCCGAGCCATGCTTCCCGGGGCTGTGAGCAATCTTCTCAGCCACTTCCAACTGCGTGATGAGACAGGCGTCGGAGATGACCCTCCGATGTCTAATGAGATGCTTCAGAATGGGAGTGGTAATCCGATACGGCAGGCTTCCCAGCACCAGCACAGAACGACCTTCGAACTCTTTCTCGAAATCAAATGTCAGAATGTCACCGTTGCGTACCTCGAGATTGGCGTGACCGCCCAATCGCTTCGCCAAGCTACCGGCTAGACGCTCGTCAATCTCCACTGCCACCACTGAATCCGCCACGTCAACCACGGCCTGGGTCAATGCACCGAGCCCAGGCCCGATTTCCACCACGACGTCCGGGTTCTTGGCTCGCACGTGTTCACAAATCTCGGAAACGACGCTTCGATCCACCAGGAAATTCTGGCCGAATCGCTTCTGAGGGCGAAGGCCGATCTCCGTGAGCAGCGATCGCACCACCCCCAGATCGGTCAGCCGCCTAGGAGCCAAAGCGCTCCAAGATCCAATCCTGAACGGCTTCGATAACCCTTGGATCGACAGGCTCGTTCACATGGCGGTAGGTCAAGTTGGGCTCTTCGGGATGGTAACGGAGCAAGTGGTTCAAGTCCGGGAACACGTGGACGACCACGTCGTCATTTCCGGCTGTCTCCAACAACTCACTCAGCAAGCCGGCTTCGGAGGACGGGACTTGGAAATCCTTTTCTCCCGAGACGATCAATACGGGGTCTTGCAGCTGAGCAATGACTTCAGCAGGCTCCGCGAGGTAGTGTTCCCGCAGCCACGAGAGCGCCAGCGGGGTTGCCTTGAGCTGGACTGCAGCTTCTTCTCCCAGCCAGGGAATCTCCGCCTGGAGTTCGGCGACAGTGTAGTCCGACCATTCTCCCTGGGATACCTCAACAAACGCGGTGTATTGGTCTTGCTGCGCCAACGCTGCTTCCAGTGCCGCACCCTCGATTCCCTGCTGCCCAAGCAAGGATTCCACTTGCCAGCGTGTAATGGCATCGAGCGCTCGCGCTCCTCCAGCCAAGAGCACCACACCGGCGATGTCCGGATCTTCCACAGCCAAGACCGGAGCCAAGTAAGAGCCTTCGGAATGTCCGATGAGGATGATCCGATCCGGGTCAATCTCCGGCTGCTCGCGCAAGACCTGAATCGCCGCACGGGCATCGTCCAGCAAGTCGGAGCGCGACGCCAGCGTCGCATCCCCCTCGGAATCACTGACTCCTCGCTTATCGAATCGGAACGAGGCGATGCCCACGTCGGACAACGCAACAGCCAACTGACGATAGACATCGATTTCCATCACGATGTTGCCGGTTTCCAAATCGATCGCGTTGCCGTCGCGATTCACGGGACCCGATCCATGGATGAACAAGGCCGCCGGATAGACACCGTCATCACTCAACGGCAATCGTAGCGTTCCTGCCAACGAGAGATCGCCGGACGCAAATGCCACGTCCCGCTCGGTGGCCTCGCCGATGGTGCCGTCGTCCGGCGCGAGCGCAAGCCTGATGCCATGAGGGCAGACGTTCAAGTCGTAACCGATCGTTCCTTGATTGCGATTCGTCAGCCCCACCAATCGTCCTTCGTACTCAATCAGATTGATGACCGTATCTCCCAAATACAGATCGAACTGCTTGCCTACGAGTGTGGTTTCGCCGGAATGGAAGGTCACTGAGTTCGGCCCCTCAAGACGTGCTGGAAGTGATAGCAGGGCTTGGGGAATGGCTGCCGTAAAGTTGCGATCTATGACTTCGGTTCGAATGGCTCGCAGCAGGACGGCGAATTGCCCGATGAGGTTGTTGTCGAGCAAAGCCAGGTTCTCGACGTCGACCACTTTGGCGTTCTGAATGGATAGCCCTACGCGGACTTCCATCTCCAGGCCACGCAACCCCATTTGTGCTGAGATGATCTGCGTTCCCGACGGCGTCTCAGCGGCCAGCTGATAGTTGATGGGCAGAAAATTCCGATCGTACTGCGTCTGCTGTGCCAACGTGACCGTCTGACCATTGGCAACGATAGTACCTTGTGAGTTCAACAGATACCCGTCGGCAGGATGAAACTCGAGGGTGTACGACTCCTCGAGAATGGGAATCCCATTCATCTCCAAGATAAAATGCCCCGAATCGACCAATTGGCTTTGGTCTACAGGCTCCGAACGATCCGTCACGAGGCCGAACGTGGTCAGCAGCAATAGCCCGAGCACCACGCCGATCAAGAGCAGCAATTTCGTATTCATAAGAACCCCCTGAGATGGTGGTCAAGTATATCATGCGGCCCTTGTCATTAGACCATTCTCGTCCGGCAGGTGGGCTTCTCCAAACATGCACTTGCAGCCGACACTTGAGTCGGTTGCCGATCACTTCCAGCGCGTAAGGATCTGTTCGCGCCGGAACAGCTTGACGGCAAAGTAGAGCACCACAGCACCAGCGACAACAAGCAGCGCCGCCTCAAGCAGGATAAGCCGCATGTCGACGATCGTCTTCATGCTGCTGTAGACGATCAGAGGGACGAGTCCCGGCAGGATGGCCAAACTCGAGAACTGATAGGCGGCACGAGCGTCGGATGCACGCGACGAGACAATCATGGTGACGCCAACGGAGAACAATGCCAGAAGTGGTGTCAGGCCGAAGATCGAAGCCAGCCACGGCAAAGTTAGCGTTTGCAGGAGGAATCCGCCGACGAGCAAGCGGGTGACGCCGAGAAAGAGGCCGAAGCTGATCCAGTTGACCAGCACTGCCGGGATGACGCTGGCCAACGCCTTGCCGAGGAACAACTCGGTGTCGGAAATCGGCGTGGCCAGCAACGGTTCGAGCGTCGTCTGCTCCTTCTCGCCAACGATTGAGTACACCGCGATCGCCAGCGGGATGATCGCTGGCAGCAGCATGAAGTACATCAAGCTCGTGTTGAACAGCACGACCTGCGCAATCGGATCCTCCGCCGCCACACCGGTCGTCAGCATGAAGACCGACGTGCCGACGAGGATCAACGGAAGGAAGATGACGCCGAACAGAACCATCTTGTTGCGCAAAGATTCGCGCCATTCTTTGATGAGTAGGACCTTAAGTCGATACATGATTGCCCTCCATCAAGTCGAGGTACAGATCCTCGAGTGACACCTTCAGTTCGCTGACGAATTGCACATCCGCTCCCAGTTCAACCAGTTTTCGAACGAGGATCGGATTCTCGGTTTCGGGATCGGAAAGTGAGATTAACAGCCTGCCGTCGATCCATTCCGTCTTGGTGATGAACGGCAGATCTAGCTGTCCTTCGATCCCCGGATTCGGATTGGCCAAGTGAACGACCGTCCGTCGGCCGTACATTCTCTCTCTTAAGGATTGAGGGTCTCCTACCGTGAGCAGTCGCGACTTGAACAAGGCGATGCGATCGCACAGTCGATCCGCTTCGTCAAGGTTATGTGTGCATAGGAAGATCGTTCTCTCTTTTGAACGAAGGGACTCGATCAGTTCGCGAACCATCTTGGCCGCTTCCGGATCAAGCCCCGCCGTCGGCTCGTCAAGAAACAGGATCTTTGGCTCATGAAGCAGGGCGCGGGCCAAGGCAAGCTTCTGTCGCATTCCCTTGGAGAAGGTCCCGGTCAGTCCGTTCCGCCTGTCCCAAAGCTCGAACATCTTCAAGTACTTCTCGGCCTGTTGCTCAGGTCTGTCGATGCGATACAGCCGAGCGAAGAATAGCAGATTGTCCCATGCTGACAGACGCTTGTAGAGTCCGGGCGTTTCCGTCAGCACGCCCACACGTTCCCGAATGGCTCGGTTGTCCTTTCCAAGCGTCTTCTCGGCAATGGTCGCTGAGCCGCTGGTCGGAGCAATCAAGGCCGAAAGCATTCGAATGGTTGTTGTCTTCCCGGCTCCATTCGGCCCCAGAAATCCGAACACTTCTCCGCGCTCGATGTGCAGATCGAGCCCATCCACCGCCGTGATCTCGCCAAATCGACGTGTCAGTCCGTTCGCTGTGATCACAACACCACCTCACTCTCGTTTGTCGATGGGACCCCGCTGAGTACTTCGATAACGGCTGCCAGACGTTCCGGACTCGACGACCCGATGAGGACCGATCGCCGTTCGATGACCTCTAGTTGAACTCCGGTTCGTCCTGCCAAGTAATAGGCTGTGACGCCTTTGGCAACTCTAATTCCGTATCCGCCGAAATCAGCCAATGGAGCGAACGAGCGAATGCGGATTCCGGAAATCTCCGACAGTCGACAGCGGAAGATGCGGATTCCGGCTATGCCATAGCGAATCGTGACTCCGTCTCTGCTAACGCGAGTACGTTGTCCGCCGTAGAACTGCAGCAATAGGACACCAACAAGAGCTTCGAGCGAAGCAATCCACACGTTCGTCCGGACCAGATAGCCGGCCGCCGCCCACAACAGGAGAGGAATGCCAATTGACAGCCATGTCACGTAGCGCGGATTTTGAAGGTCCCAATAGACGACCCTCTCGCCGTTGTCAACCCGTACCTTCAGGTTCTCGCGAAAGCCCTCAGCCACATGTGTCCCGGGCGCCTCCTCTGAAACGAGGTACGGACGCTTCAGCTCAAGCAGCATTCCCAATAGCAGGGCGCCGCCGACAACGAACAAAATCGGTCCCCAAGGAAGTTGGTAGGTTGCAGCTCCGCCCGCAGCCGCGTCAAGAAAGGCAACTTGAATCGCGACCAAGAACCCGAGAACCAGTTCATCCAGCAGACTCAAGAAATTGAATCGCTTGTGCGATTCCTGACGTGCCCATAGCTCATCGAGAAAGACGGTTAGGGCCAAGAAGAACAGCCCCAGAGCCACCACCAATCCGAAAGCGATCCAAGGAGATCCCCATTTTGTCGGTTCTCCAGACCATCCGATTTGAAGCGGAATCCGACTTGGCCAGTCGGGCAACTTGGCCAAGAACAAGACCACAAATCCAATCAGTAGCGTTGCCGCCGGGATATGCGTCCATAGAGGATGAATCAGCCGGCGCTTCATGTTTCTTCCTTTCCCCTCGTCCGAATCCCTAAGGTCGCTCCGCGCGCTGACAAGGCAGCGATTTCCTGATCGAGAATCTGGTGAAGCTCGTCCGTGTTCGTACCCTGCAGCAGGCCATCGATGATCAGTTCGCGCATGCGAAGCTCGAAATCATCATTCGGAGGACCGAGATGGCTCGCAGAAGTCGGTGTCACGACTCGGGCTCTCTTACCTAGGCGCACGCGAAGGAGACCGGCGTCGGAAAGGACCTGATAGGCGCTGCGGGCCGTATGCAGGCTGATTCCAAGCGACTCACCCAGTTCGCGAACCGACGGCAATTCGTCTCCCTCGCTCAGTTCACCAACCAAGATTTGCTCCTTGACCTGACGAACGATCTGAAGGTAGATCGGCTGCCGATTTTCTTCATCAATGGATATTAGCATCGCTCACCTAGCTATCTGTTATAGAACAATTATAACAGTTGACGTGGAGG
>DAOVHV010000004.1 GCA_030671645.1 bacterium
AGTCAAGCGAACGGGCGGGAGAAGATCTTGATACTATTCTTCTTTGCGCTCTTTGCGAGAGATGGGTTTTGCCTTTTCATTTACTGTTCCAACACGAACCGAATCCGAATGGTATGCGGGTCCTTCATATCAGCGCTCCGAATGACAAATCGCCCGATCTGGCTCGTATGTTCCACGTGCTGGCCAACGCAAGGGATGACGTCCAGATCTCCGATCTGCACGATGCGGATGATCTTGGCGGAGTCCGGTACCTTACCCATGTCATATTGGGCATCTGCTTCTTCACGCGAGATTTCGAACGTAGTAACAGGATGATCGGCTTCAATCTCAGCGTTGACGGCAGCTTCGATCTTGGCCAAATCCTCCTGGGTGAGAGGATGATCGACGACGTAGTCGCACTTCGATTTCTTCTTTCCGAAGTGGGCTTCCACACTTCGTCCGGTGCCGAAATCGCGCTGCATAATGGCGTTCAGGATGTGTTCGGCTGCATGGGAACGTGCAAGGATGTCAATGAATTCACTCATGGCTCAATCTTACGGGAAGATGCCTCGACGTTTGTAGAGCTGGCAAGCCGCTTCAAGGCCACGATGTAGGCAGCCGAATTGCCGAACAACCATTTGATGGACACTTGGTTTTGAACCTGTTCTCGTCATGTCATCCTCTTCGATCTAATGAATTCCCCCGTTTACACCGCATGTCCGTACATCGCAAGCACCTCTAGATTAGACCTTGCTCGTACGTTCGAGGCGAGATACTCTTCTGCCACATAATGAACGCTATCGCGGTCACAGATCTTCATGGCAATAGCCAATTGTATGAACTACTGCTAAGAATCGTAGATCTGTGGAAGATCTCGTCTGTCTTCATCTCGGGCGACCTGGCTCCCGGCGTTTACGAGCCCACGGACATTTCAATTGTAGGCATTGAGGAAGCGCTTGACCATCAGCGCACGTTCTTCTCCGATGTCTTCATTCCGCTGTTTGAAGTGTTCTTGGGCCGCCATCTCCAGACTCACGTTTACGCAATCATGGGAAACGATGATCGCCGAGCCAATGAATCTATGCTCCAGGAATTCGATAGGACAACTCGCAACTTTCATTTGGTAAACGATAGAATGGTCGAGTTTCGTAATGCGAAACAAATTCGCAGCTTCTTCCCCGGCGAAGTACCTAGGTTGTTCGTCGCCGGTTACCCTTATGTTCCTATTGGCGGCGGATTGCTGATGGACTGGGTCAAACACGAAAACCGCGTCGGACTAATGCCTCCCGGCATGGAGTCGCTCATGGATATCGATTCATCCGGAATCCGAACCGTGGAGCCACGCTTTGATTCAACGATTGAAGAGGATCTTACCGACTTCCCCAGCTACCTGGCTAAGTGGGAACCCGGTACGATGTTCGAATATGATCCGGCCCATACCATCCACCTCTTCCACGCTCCCCCTTACAACACACCGCTTGACCAAATTGCTCCACAAGGTCGTTACGACTTTGTCCGTCTGCCGGACCACATCGGAAGCAGCGAAATTCGAAGGTTCATCGAACGCGCTCAGCCATATCTTGTATTGTGCGGGCATTGCCACGAGGCCGCTGTCCTTGGAGATTACAAAACGGACATCGGAGCAACTCGCTGTGTCAATCCGGGAAGCCAGACGCACATCAATGTGCTAAGTATTGTTCAGTTCGATCCCTACACACCGACGGAGATGAAACAGTTCTTCATCAACGTTCAGTAGACTTCGGCGCTGACGAGCAGGTGTTAGATGCCCGCCGGGAGTTCTCCTTACGGGAAGCCCCCGTTGTTGCGGGATCAGAACGCCATAGGCAGATGGGGCGGGTATGTAATCCGCCGATCACCGCACCATAGCCGGAACGTTCGGCCTGTTCTGTTCTGTCGATGACGTGCACATCAAGGAGGGAGACCGGATCCCGCTCCAGGCCAATGAGACGTCGATAGTGGGACGTCAGCGATAGATTGAGCCGCTTGAGAAGATTCACGATCTCATCCCGTCTTCTCTCGACCACAACGATCACATCAATATCCGAAGCAAAATTCGAGGATTCGCCGATCGAGCTGCCGTAGACATACACTTCGTGGAAAATTGATCCGAGACTCGCCAAATAGCAACTCAGACCCTTCGCCAGACCATAGCGAAACGTGCTATGCATCCCACAATCACCTTCCTCTAGCCGCCGAAGAACTGCTTCGACGGAGAGTCCATAGCGGTGGGAACAGCATTCGAGCGCCTGCTCAAACAGGATGCCATTCGGCACTTCGGCGGGAATTAATCCACTTGGTGCTCTCGACGGCACGATTGGACTCCTATGGGAAAACCCCTCGTAGCTGAATCGCTGTTGCTACTCGTTCGACACCAAGAATGAATGCGGCCAAGCGGAGGGAGATTTCTCTCTCCTCTGCCAGAGTCCACACTTCTCTGAGTGCTCGCTGGAGAATTCGTCCCAAGCGCTGATCGGTCTCTTTTTCCTCCCACGGGAAGCATTGGATGTTCTGGACCCACTCAAAGTATGAACAAACCACTCCACCAGCGTTTGCTAGAATGTCAGGAACAACGGTCGTACCTTTCTCCCCAAGGATTAGATCCGCTTCAGGAGTCGTAGGGCCGTTTGCTCCTTCGACAATAACGCGAGCTCGAATATCCTCAGCATTTCGGGCTGCAATCTGCGCTTCCAGGGCAGCGGGGATGAGTACGTCAACATCCAACGCCAGGAGTTCGTCGTTGGAGATCTCTTCCATTCCTGAATGCGGAAGCCCTGCGAGCAGATGTCCGGGAGACTGCTTCACGTAGTCAAGAACCAGGTCGATATCAAAGCCGGTCGGGCAGTGATATGCACCTGAGACATCGCTGATCGCGACAATCTTCGCCCCCGCTTCTCCCAAGAGACGCGAGGCAATTGAGCCAACGTTCCCAAATCCCTGAACTGCAATACGCGTCTCGGCCACATCGATACCCAGTCGTTGCAGGACACCTAACGTGATGAACATAACACCACGTCCGGTTGCTTCATGGCGACCGAGCGCCCCTCCAATCTCGATGGACTTTCCGGTGACAACCCCAGGGGTCGACTCCCCGGATAGGAATTGAACGGTATCGACTATCCAATTCATAACTTGAGCATTGGTGTTGACATCTGGAGCCGGAATATCGCGACGCGTTCCGATCAGAGGATAGATCATCGTAGTGTAACGGCGTGTTATTCGCTCAAGCTCAGATCTTGTGAAGCACGACGGATCGCACGAGATCCCACCCTTGCCCCCTCCGTAGGGGATGTTGACAACCGCGCATTTCCAAGTCATCCATCCGGCAAGCGCCTTGACCTCTTCGACAGTCACTCCCGGATGGAAACGAATACCACCTTTGCATGGCCCACGGGCGCTGCTATGCTGTACCCGATAGCCTGTGAAGACCTCAATACCCCCATCATCTCGAGTAATCGGAACGCTTACCTCAAGCGTTCGTTCCGGATTCCGGAGGATCTGCCAGATTCCATCAGGGATGGTAGTGTACTCACGCACCAAGTCCAGCTGCTGCAACATCATTTCATACGGATTGATCTCGGTATCCTTGATGCGCTCAGAGACCATCCTCGCTGTATCTTGAATCGCCATATGGCGCTCACCTCCACCGCAAAGCTTACATGGCATCCAAGACGCAGGGTACGTTAGAAGACATCAAACCATGCGGGTTATTCCAGACCGCGAGCTTGTAACTTGCTCTCATGCGTTACCCATCCGACTACCCGCCAGGTTTTAGACAATACTCAACGCCGAACGCGTGGGTTCAGCTTTGACTTCTGCTAGACAGGACAATCGCTCTCAGATGACACCCGTGATAAAGACGCTGAGCAGCCGTTCTTACGTAAAGAGTGGATTTCACCTGCGTCGTCTAGCATTGAGGAAGCTCCTGGAGAGCGCTACAGTGGTAAGAGATGACTCAACAAAGATCTGTAGCACTCCATACTGAGTGGGAAACGATTCTCCATTCGTACCACCCCTTACGGATCCGCTACTCCCCGGGAGAGATGATCTGTCAAGTGGGAAGCTACGTGGCGGGGATTCATCTCGTCGTCCGAGGCGTCGTCTCCGACATGATGCTGGCAACGGGGGGAGAGCAACGAAACAGCGATATTCTAGGTACCGGAGATCTGATCGGGCTTGAGATCCTGGAGAGAAACTCCAACAGACTATCGATCTCGCTTTGCCGCGCATTGACCGCCGTGGAACTGCTGTTCGTCGAAAGAAGGCAGTTGGAGTCCGCTCTTGACGACGATCCGGCACTTCAGCGAACCTTTCTTCGATATGCCGTTTCAAGATATGTCTCAACGCGGAAAGATCCTCGGCAACGGGCGTCAGGCAAAGTGCAGTTGTGTCGTCTGTTGTTGCGTCTCGGGGAAGCTTGCGAACTTTCAAATGATGACAGCGGTATCGCTCTCCCTGCGGAGATTACGCTCCGAACGCTCGGGGAGCTGCTGTGTATCTCAAGCCGCCGGCTTCGCCATGCCCGGCAGGGTATTCAAAGCCTTGAGACAAATGATTCAGGTATTGAGTTCGACCTAGACGAAGCGCGCCGGATCATCGCCGATGGATGTCTCACGACAGCATAAATCTCACAAGGTTTCTTCGATGATCGACAAGTAGAAGTCGTTGACCCGTGCTCGCTCGGCAAGACGATCCGAATCCTGGATGGTGATCTTCCCGTGTTCTGGTCCCAGGAATCCCAATTCTCGGAAGCGTTTGAGCCCTCGCATCAATGTTTCCACGGATACACCGAGCATCTCGGCCATTGTTTGTCTTGGGATGGGGAGTTCCAAATGAACGACATTCTGTTCGCGAACACCGTATTTGTTGCCTAAAGCCAGAAGCAGGAGTGCAAGGTTACGATCTACGGATTCGACTGCTTCGCGAGTCAGCTTGAATTCAAGCATGATCACTTCCCGAGAGAGCCACCGGCTAAGGTCCTTGAAGATCCGAGGATGATCCTTGGAGAATGCGCGGATGTTTGATCGCTCAAAAAAGACGAGAGTCGATTCGATGAGGGTCTTGGCGAATTGAAAATTGATGGCTTCCCGTTCGAGGCACACCGCTTCCAAACCGAACATCTCACCAACTGCAAGGAATCGGAGGCAGCGTTTTCCCCGCCCTTTGCTGGAATACTTCCCGATGCTGACGAGTCCTGATTTAACAATATGGATGCCCGAAGCGTATGAACCCTCTTGCGCGATGAGTTCATTCTCATCGTATCGAGTTCTCAGAGAAATCCGGGCGAGTTCTTCTATCTCTCCTTTCTCAAGAGATGGAAAGACCTTGGTCAGGAACACGTAAAGGGTTTCCTTGTCTCCGCTTTGCATGATCATACTCCCTGGCATTCTACTCGCTCTCACGCCACGCGATAAGCTTAGAAAAACGGGAACCCCTGCGCGAGGTTCCCGCTTAATCGCATTATCAGTTCATCCGCTTGCGTCCATGTGCGGGGGTACAGGTTCTAAACCCAACCTCGCAGCCTCATGGCTTCGGCGACGCGCTGGACGGACACCATGTAGGCGCCGATGCGGTTGTCGACGTTGTGTTGCTTGGCCATGTTGTGCGTCTCGTAGAATGCTTTCACCATCTTGGACTTGAGTCGCTCATGTACGTCTTCAATCGACCAATAGAATCCGCTGATGTTCTGGACCCATTCGAAGTAGGACACCGTGACGCCACCCGCGTTGCACAGGAAGTCCGGAATCACGTACTGGCCGTTCTTGAAAAGGATTTCGTCCGCTTCCGGCGTGGTCGGACCGTTGGCGGCTTCGGCGATAATCTTGGCCCTAATGTTGGCTGCATTCCTATCGGTGATGACGTTTTCAATGGCCGCAGGGATCAAGATGTCAACGTCGAGTTCGAGTATCTCGTCATTGGTGATGGCCTTGAAGCCCTTGAATCCGGAAACGGTTCCGTTCTGCTGCTTGTATTCTTTGGCAGCTGCGGGATCGATCCCGTCTTCGTCATATACGCCACCGCGAGAGTCGGTGATGGCGACAATCTTGGAGCCGGCCAGTTCTTCCATCAACGTACCGCAGTAGTAACCGGCGTTTCCATAGCCCTGGACGGCAACCGTAGCGCCCTTCAGCTCGATGCCGAGTTCCTTGGCGGCTTCGATGATGCAATAGACGGTTCCGCGAGCAGTCGCGTCACCGCGCCCTAGCGAGCCGCCTAATGGGATCGGCTTGCCCGTGATCATGCCAGGGACGTTGTAGCCAACCATCGTGGAGTACTCGTCCATCATCCAGCCCATAATTTGGGGTGTGGTATAGACATCGGGTGCCGGAATATCCTTTTCAGGACCGATGAAACGGCCGACGGCGCGGATGTATCCGCGGGCGATACCTTCGAGTTCAGTCCGCGAGTGTTCCTTGGGGTTACAAATAACTCCACCTTTACCGCCGCCGTATGGGATGTCCACAACGGCCGTCTTCCACGTCATCCATGCAGCGAGCGCCTTGACTGTGTCAATCGTTTCTTCCGGATGGAAACGGAGTCCGCCCTTGGTCGGACCGCGGGCGTCGTTATACTGCACCCGGAATCCGGTGAACGTCTTGACTATTCCGTCGTCCATGCGGACGGGGAAGTGGACCTCAAGGGTCCGAAGCGGCTCACGAAGGAGCGCGTGGACTTGCGGATCGAGATTCAGCTTCTTCGCTGCCGTATCGAGCTGCCGTTGAGAGATCTCAAACGGATTCAGCGTCGGACCGTTAGACATATCAGAAACCTCCTGGATCTGTAGCAATAGCCGCTCGGAGTGAAATTCCATGGAATCCATCCCAAGCGGCGGCGAGATTATACCGGGGCCGGCGCAGGTTTCAACGGGCTCGAAAACCCTTGTTCTTGTGCGGTTGCGAGCTACAGTTTCTTCAGAACTCCCATCAGCAATCGGCGCATTTGCTCGCCCTTGAGACGGGTCGCTTCAATGACTTCGTCATGCGTCAACGTGGCGTTCGGATCGACGCCGGCAGCCAGATTGGTGGCGATGGAAAGGCCGAGCACCTTCATGCCTGCATGAGCGGCCACGATCACTTCCGGAACGGTAGACATCCCCACCAAATCAGCACCCATGGCATGGAAGGCACGGATTTCGGCCGGTGTCTCGTACGACGGCCCCAGTGCGGCCACATAAACGCCTTCCTTGACCTCGATGCCTTCGGCGGTTGCCACACCCTTGGCAATAGCGCGCAATTCCGGTGTATAGGCGGCCGACATATCAGGAAAGCGAGGTCCCATTTCGTCGATGTTGGCTCCCCGGAGCGGATTGACGCCCAACATGTTGATGTGATCGGTAAGCAGTACGAGATCTCCGGCGCGGAAATCCGGATTGATGGCACCTGAGGCGTTGGTGACGATCAACGTTGGAATCTCCAGCAGGGCGAACATCCGGGTGGCGAAACTGACATCCTCGATTGAGATACCCTCATAGTAATGGGAGCGGCCACGCTGAATGAGCACGGTTTTCCCACATAGCGGTCCGATCCAAAACTCACCGGAGTGGCCGGCAATGGTGGGCACGGGAAAGCCGGGAATCTCCGAGCAGGGAATGGTGATGCCGTCTTCAGGCACACCAAAAGCGTTGGAAAGCCCCGAGCCCAAGGTCATGGCGACATCCGGGGTCTTGTCGAGCCGGGCTCGCACCGCTTTCACGGCCTTTTTCAACTTCATCCAATGCCCTTCGTTCATTCCAGCCTCCTACTCGAAACTCAGTGCCTCAATGGCTTCGCTCACGCGCTCCACTCCTACGATTTCCAATCCCTCGGCCTTCGTCATTCGAGCCGACTGGGGCACGATCATCCGCTGGATGCCCAGTTTCGCCGCCTCGGCCATCCTCTCCCTCAACCGTCTCACCGGGCGAATCTCTCCGGATAATCCCACTTCGCCGACAACGGCGGTTCGATCGGACAAGGCTCGATTGCGGAGGCTCGAGAGTACGGCCGCGATCACACCAAGATCCGTACCACGTTCGCGCACATCAAGCCCGCCGGCCAGACTCAAGTATACGTCGGCGGCCCCAATGTGGACCTCCAGATGTTTCTCCATCACCGCCAACATGAGTAGCACGCGATTGACATCAAGACCTGTGCAGCGGCGTTGTGGTGTGCCGTATCCACCGGTGGGAGAGACCAGGGCTTGGAGTTCAACCAGAATGGGGCGCGTGCCTTCCAGAATAGGGACGTACACAGAACCAGGGTGTTTCGGACGATCCGAGTCGCCGAGGAAGAAGCGGGATGGGTCTTCGATTCCCACCAGCCCACCCGCCGTCATTTGGAATACGGCGACCTCGTTGGTAGCTCCGAATCGGTTTTTCACGGAGCGCAGCATGCGCACGTCTTCAGTACGGCTGCCTTCCAGATAAATTGCCACGTCCACCAAATGCTCGATCGTTTTGGGACCGGCAAATGCGCCCTCCTTGGTGATGTGGCCGACCAGGAAGGTAGTCATACCTTTGGACTTGGTAAGCTGAATGAGCGCCGAGCTGACTTCGCGCAATTGCTTGACCGACCCCGCTTCGCCGGCAACGCGCTCGTCGGCCGTGGTTTGGATCGAGTCGACGATTAGCACCAGCGGATCGACTTGCTCGACTGCGGCCATGATCCGGCTGAGCGATTGCTCGGACAGTACGAACAGCCGCTCGGAATTGGCTCCGATGCGGGTCGCTCTCAGTTTGACCTGTCCTTCGGATTCCTCGCCCGAGACATAGAGGATCTTTCCCACGCCGCGCGCAAGCGATTCAGCCATTTGAAGCAGCAGCGTCGATTTGCCAATGCCGGGCTCGCCGCCGAACAGTACGACGCCACCGGGGATCAAGCCACCGCCCAATAGTCGATCCAACTCAGACAGGCCCGTTGGAAGACGTTGAACGTTTTTCAGATCAATCTCGGAGATGGAACGAAGTTCTTCACCCAGCCAGGTCGTGTCAACGGCGATGTCCGTGCCATCGGCTCGAACCTCTGTCAGCGAATCCCATTGTCCGCAACCGGGGCAGCGACCGAACCATTTCACCGAACGATGGTCACACTGCTTACAGACGAACGCCATCGCTAATCAGGATTCGAAAACCGGATCTCGTCTCCATCAGCAACGGCAAGGATCGTGCTCCCTGAGGTGATGTTGCCGAGAAGGATTTCCTCGGAGATCGGGTTCTCAACGTATTTCTCGATCGTCCGCCGCATGGGGCGCGCTCCGTACTTGGGATCGTATCCCTTCTCGATCAGCAGCTGCCACGCTGACGGATCGAGCGTCAGCGTGACGTCTCGTTCCTCCAGCAGCCGATTCTGCAGCTCGCGAATCATCAGATCGGCAATCTCCTTGACCTGAGCTTTGTTAAGCTGGTGGAACACGATGATGTCGTCCAAACGGTTGAGGAACTCGGGACGGAACATCTTGCGGCCTTCGGCGGTGACGCGATCCTTCATGTTCTGATACGACTCGTCCGAGTCATCGGCATTGTCGGTGAATCCAAGGGTGTCACGATCGGTGATGAACTCGGATCCTACATTGGACGTCATGATCAAGACGGAGTTACGAAAGTCGACACGCCGTCCGTGCGAATCGGTGAGGATGCCATCCTCCATTACCTGCAGCAAAATATTGAATATGTCGCGATGTGCCTTTTCGATCTCGTCGAACAGAATGACCGAATAGGGTCGATGGCGAACTTTCTCCGTCAATTCACCGGCTTCGTCGTACCCGCTGTAGCCGGGAGGGGCGCCCGTTAATCGCGACACCGAGAACCGCTCCATGTATTCGGACATATCGACGCGAATGAGCGCATCTTCGTCACCGAACAGGAACTCGGCCAAGGTCTTGGAAAGCTCCGTCTTTCCGACACCGGTCGGACCAAGGAACATGAACACGCCCACCGGCCGCTTGGGATTCTTGACACCGGCGTAGGCGCGGCGGATCGAGCGCGACACTGCTTCTACAGCCTCGTCTTGCCCAATCAAGCGATCGTGGATCTTTCCCTCCATGCTGACCAAACGAGTAGTTTCTTCCTCTTGCACATGCCCGATCGGTACGCCGGTCCAAGCGGACACCATCTGAGCGATGTCCTTGCCTGTGGTTTCCAGCTTGGCGCCTTCGTAGGCCTTGTCAGACAGCTCCTGGATGTGTGCGACAATGGCGGCCTTCTCATCCCGCAAGCGAGCGGCTTGCTCGTAACCCTGACTCGCCACCGCCTGCTGCTCCTTCTCGTCAATGTCATCAACTTGCTCCTGCAGGTCGCGTACTTCGTCAGGTACTTTCGTTCCCTGCAACTTGATACGCGCCGATGTCTCATCGATAACGTCGATGGCTTTGTCGGGTAGGAATTGATCGGTGACATAGCGATCGGACAACCGTGCCGCTTGGTACAGGGCATCGTCGGTGATCTTCACGCCGTGGTGTTTCTCGTACCGTGGACGTAGTCCCTTGAGGATTCGTACCGTTTCTTCCACGGACGGCTCTTCGACATAGATGGTTTTGAAACGCCGCTTGAGTGCCGGGTCCTTCTCCACCGATTTGCGGTACTCGTCCAAGGTGGCGGTCCCGATGCACTGAATAGCACCCGATGCCAACGGCGGCTTGAGAATGGACGAAGCATCGATGGCGCCTTCTGCGCCGCCGGCGCCAACTACCGTTTGCAGTTCGTCAATAAACAAAATGACATTGTCTGACTCGGAAACCTTGGTGATGAGCGCTTTCAGCCGCTGCTCGAATTCACCGCGATACTTGGTGCCTGCCACCACCGAGGCCATGTCAAGCTCCAGAATCTCCTTGGACTGCAAGATGGACGGGACATTGCCTTCGGCGATACGTTGGGCGAGGCCTTCCACCACTGCCGTCTTTCCAACGCCGGATTCACCTATCAGGGCCGGATTGTTCTTCTTACGGCGCGTGAGGGTCTGGATGATGCGCTCCATCTCCTCGTCGCGACCAATGACCGGATCAAGCTTGCCGGCAGCGGCCTCTTCCACCAAATTGCGTCCGAACTCGGAGAGATCGATTTTTTGTTTCGGGGAACGCCGGGAAGAGCGCACGGCCATTCCGATGCCTGAGGACGGTAGGAAGTAAGCGCGAACTTTGCTGAGATTCACCTCAATCTGATGAAGCAAGGCGGCGCCTGTTCCCTCACCGTCTCTCAACATGCCCATCAGCAGATGTTCGGGGAGAATGGCATTGAGATTGGCGCGTCGGGCTTCCTCGAAACTGAGCTTCATGACACGCCTCAGCCGCGGCGTCGGCTCCAAATCGTCAGCTGATAAGCGAACGTCGCCGCGTCCCTTCTCTTCTTCGATCAGAGATGCGATCTTCTCGTAGGTCACGCCTTGCGACGTCAGAAATTGATGAACCTTGGAATCGGGTATCTTCAAGAACGCCAGCAACAAATGCTCGGTTCCCACGTAACTGTGGTGCCAAGCCTCAGCTTCTTCCTGCGAGGTGGCAATAATCTCCATCGATTCCCGCGAGAAACGATCGTACATCTGATCCTCCTGAAAGGGTCAACCACGAATCGCAAACAGTATACGCTTCGTTCAAGCTCAGACAACCGCTATTCCCATCGATTGAATCGCGTCATCACTTCGTCGATGCCGCGGTCGCAAAACACCTTAATGGCCTCAACTGCACTTCTTGCCGCCGGCAGCACTTGTTGCCATTCGTCCTTCGTGAATCGATCCAGCACGAAATCGCGCCCCGTTTCTTCACGCGCCTCAATTCCAATGCCAATCCGAAGCCTCGGGATTTCTTCCGTCCCCAGAGCCCGAATGACGGACTGCATTCCCTTGTGTGAGCCGGGTCCACCTGCGGCAAGAATTCGAATACGCCCCAATACTAGATCCAAATCATCGTACACGACCATGGCGTCGGGTGGCGCGACTCGATGTTTCTCCAACACTGCACGCACGGCCAGACCGGAATCGTTCATGTAGGTCATCGGCTTGACCAGTAACAATTCACCGATGGAATAAACAAGGGCGGAACCTTCGATCCGCCCTTTCTTTCTTACTCGATGCACCTTGAGGTACAGGTCAATGACTTCGAATCCGACGTTATGACGTGTAAACGCATAGGGCAGTCCCGGGTTCCCCAGCCCAAAGACGGCCTTGTTGGCCACGGCTATTCCTCGGAGGCAGTCTCTTCTGCGCCCTCTTCGCCCTCGATGCCTTCGCCCTCTTCGCCCTCGATGCCTTCGCCTTCTTCCTCTTCTTCATCTTCAGCGAGCAATCCGCGAGGGGCAATGACGGTAACGAGCGTTCGTTCCGACGGAAGCATCGGTTCCATATCACCGAAGTCCACATCGCGAACTTGGATCGACTCGCCCATGTCAAGATCGGAGACGTCGATTGTTATCAAGGCCGGCACGTTCTCGGCAAGACCGTGTACACGAACGGTGTTGAACAGGACGTTGAGAATGCCGCCCGACTTGATACCTTCGCATTCGCCGACGATCTTGATGGGAACATGCAGCTTGAGTGGGCTTCCTTCGTCTGGCTGATAGAAGTCAACGTGAAGCGGCTCATCCGTGATCGGATCGTAATCAACGACCTTGAGAAAAACGTTGATTTCCCGCGTTTCCTCGCCTTCGATGGCAAGGCCGATCTGGGAGCTTCGCGTAATCTGGGAGAACAGGACCTTCAGATCCTTCTTTCCAATGGCGATCGGCGTAGACTCAATCGACGGACCATAGACAACGCCGGGAACGAATCCCGCCCTACGTAGTTCTCTAACCTTTCCAGCAGACCGCTCTTTGACTTGCAACGTATGCATTCGATACTCCCCGAATCGTTCTCCTTAATAGTGAGGGAACAACAAGCTTACCGAACGATCCTCAAACACTTGGCGGATCGTCTTGGCAAGATGCCCCCCCACAGAGACATAATTAATCTTGGCACTCTGTAGAGCGCATTGGTTGGTGATGGTATTGGTGACCACAACCCTTTTCAAGGGCGAAGCTTCCAAGATCGAAACCGCATCGCCACAGAACACTCCGTGCGTGCAATAGGCTGAGACTTCGGTTACTCCCGTTTCTAGAAGAATCTCGGCCGCCTTGACCAGGGTGTCCCCCGAAGCCACGATGTCGTCTACCAAAACCGCACGCTTGCCCGCAACATCGCCGATGACGTTGAACACTTTGATATCGAGACTGTCCTGCGAGCGTCGTTTTTCGAGAACGGCCAACGGAGTGTCGAGGCGTTCCGCCAGCAATCTGGCTCGTCCGGTGGATCCTGTATCCGGGGCGACGATGACAACATCGTCCATGCTTCCCACTACCGAGCGGATGTATTCGGCAAAGATGAAGTCGGCGCGCAGATTGTCGACCGGAATGTTGAAGAACCCCTGAATCTGTCCTACATGGAGATCCATCGTCAAGACACGGTCCGCCCCGGCCGTTTCGATCATATTGGCCACCAGCCGTGCGGAGATGGGAACGCGCCCGGTGTGTTTCCTATCTTGACGCGCATAGCCGTAGTATGGCATCACAGCGATCACTTTCCGGGCCGACGCCCTGCGAAGAGCGTCGATGAGGATCAGCAACTCCATCAGGTTGTCGTTCACCGGAGGACACGTCGGCTGGAGCACGAACACGTCCGCTCCTCGAACGGTCTCATGGATGTGGACGCGAATCTCACCGTCGCCGAACTGCTCGACGCGGGCATCGCAGATCTCAGTTGCAAGTTCAGATGAAATCTCTTCAGCCAATTGGGGATTGGCGTTTCCCGCGATGAGCTTCAAGTGTCTATTGATCATCCGATTCGTCCTCCTTGCCCCCTCGGCCGGACTCTTTGTTCACTTGCCGCGCGCGTCCAAAGGCAAGTCCCAACGCAGGTACGTCTTCGGTAATAGCGGAACCGGCGGCAACATAAGCTCCCTCTCCAATCGTCACCGGAGCCACCAGGGTAGCGTTGCTTCCAATGAATGCCCTCTTCTCAATGATTGTTCGATGTTTGGATTCGCCATCGTAGTTGCAGGTGATGGTCCCGGCGCCGATATTGGCGTCTTCTCCGATGTCAGCATCGCCGATATAGGCAAGGTGGCCGGCCTTGACTCCACGCGCAAGCCTGGCACTCTTGATCTCCACAAAATTGCCGATGCGAGCCTCCGGACCGACGTCGGCGCCCGGACGTAAGTGGGCGTACGGCCCCACTGTAGTTCGTTCGCGAATCCGAGCCTGCTCGATGAACGAATATCGGACGATGCATCCCGCCTCAATCGATGTATCTTCAATCCAACAGTCCGGTCCGATACGGCAACCGGTTGCGATGGATGTCGATCCGCGCAGATGCGTACCCGGGAACAACACAACTCCGGGAGCCACCTGAACATCTTCTCCGACGTAGGTTCGATCCGGGTCGATGACCTCAACACCGGATCTGATTATCGTTTCCAGCACCTGTCTGCGCCGTGCGGTATCGAGTTCGGTGTAGATTCCATCGTTCGAAGCCTTCATCTCTCACCCGATCATAATAATACGCCAGGTAGAGAAGCACGATCAAGAAATCGGATCAAGCCGAATGGCTTGCAGACTGCATCCGGCGCTGCCTATACTTGACTGTCCATGGGTGACCATGGACACGTCCATAGGGTAACCGTGGGCACGTCCATAGGGTGACCATGGACAGGTCCATAGGTACCTTATGCACACATTCAAACCAGGAGGTGGTCGATGATGGTAACGCGCGTCTTTTCAGGGATTCAGCCGACAGGCACCCTCCATATTGGGAACTATTTCGGGGCGGTTCGGAATTGGGCCGTCATGCAAAACGACGTCGATTGCATCATCTGCATCGTCGACTACCATTCCATTACGGCGGATGTCGATCCCAAAACCCTCAGACAGGCGTCGCTGGATATGGCGATCGATCTAATCGCGTCCGGGATCGATCCGGAAAAGACGATTCTATTTGTCCAATCCGATGTTCCCCAGCACACCGAGCTGTGTTGGATTTTGGGATGCGTGACCTCGTTCGGCGACCTGTCACGGATGACGCAGTTCAAGGACAAATCGAGCAAGGAAGCGTTTGTCTCCTCGGGCTTGTTCACCTACCCCGTGTTACAGGCAGCCGATATCCTTCTCTATTTGGCGGACGGTGTGCCCATCGGAGAAGACCAGGTGCAGCATCTTGAGCTCTCGCGCCGTGTCGCCCGGCGATTCAACAGCCGTTTTGGGGAAATGTTCCCCGAGCCGGAACCGGTTGTCGGGAAGAAGGGCGCACGTATCATGTCGCTTTCCGATCCAACCGCCAAGATGAGCAAGTCGGCCGGTGAATCTCATTATGTCGGCGTGATGGAGCCTGAGAACTCGATTCGCAAGAAGGTTCGCTCCGCAGTCACAGACATGGGGCCGGAAGCGGGCGACGCCATGTCTCCAGGCATCTCCAATCTGTTTGAGATCCTTGAACTTTCGACCGAAGCGACCGGGAAAACCGGATTGGTCGAAGAGCTTCGATCCGAGTTCGCCGGCGGCGCCTTGATGTACTCGAAACTGAAAGACACCGTGTTCGAGCAGCTGATGGAGGTACTTCGCCCCATTCAGCAGCGCCGCGCCGAGCTTGAAGCGTCGGGAGACGTCATCGACATGCTACGTTCCGGAGCAGACAAAGCTCGAGCGATTGCCACGAAAACAATGGCGCAGGTTCGATCGTTGGTCGGACTGGGCACGGACTCCGATTAACCTCGGACACCGCCGGAATCGAATCGATCTCGAAGCCGATCCCAAACGGCTTCGAGATCGTCCCTTCTTAGGGCCGTCTTGTCTCGGTAGCCCTCGTCAACCAATGCCTTGTCAACAGGCACTTGAAATTCCTGAAGCCAGTATCCCTGACCGCTTTCGATCCAGTCGGCGATTCGAATGAGATCGTCTTGCGATAGCCCTGGAGCGACCGTGGTGCGGAATTCATATCGCGGCGCAAGACGCGCGATCGTGGCAATCGATGCTTCGATGGCTGAGATATCGACCGATGAACCCGATAGCTCGTCATAAGTGTCAGGCGGGGCCTTGATGTCCATGGCAACGAAATCCACCCATCCACTCTCGAGGATGCGGTGAATCAGGTCGGGGCGCGAGCCGTTGGTGTCCAGCTTGATCAAGTATCCGAGGCTTTTGATCCGGGCAAGAATTTTCGGAAGATCCGGCTGCAGCGTCGGTTCGCCACCGCTGATGACGACAGCGTCAAGGAAGCCTTTCCTGGCCTCCAGTTCGGTGAAGAACGATTCGTCAAGCCCTGCGCTTGATTGCGAAACGAGCTCGGGAAGGACCAGTTCGGGATTGTGGCAGAACGGGCAGCGGAAGTTGCATCCGGCCGTGAACACGGTCGCTGCAATGTGATCGGGATAATCAAGCAACGTCATCCACTGAACGCCACCAACGATCATGGGGAACCCCTCACTCTCTTGCTGCGGGAACGGCAAGGCCGTCCTAGCTGACCGATCGACGTGATGCCACGATGTTGTACATTTTTCGATCGGCGAACTCGGCTTGCTTCCCATCGTTCCACTGCTCCACCGGGCGCAGGTAACCCACGATGCGGGAGTACACCTCGGCCTTCCGTTGACAATGCGGGCATTGCGCCTGTTCACCGACCAGGTATCCGTGCTCGGGACAGATCGAGAACGTCGGAGTCAGCGTGTAATAGGGAAGGTGAAACGACTCGGCAATCTTGCGCACCAGTTGCTTGGTAGCTTGGGGGCTGGGAAGGCGTTCCCCGAGGAATCCATGGAACACGGTTCCCCCCGTATATCGCGTCTGCAGCGGATCTTGCATGCGAAGAGCGTCGTACAAATCGTCGGTGAGCCCGACGGGCAGCTGAGTCGAGTTGGAGTAGTAGGGCGTTGCTCCACCATAGACTTCCTGATTGTAGATGCGCAGGTCTTCGTACCTCGCGCGATCGCGCATGGCCAATCGATAGCTAGCCCCTTCGGCCGGTGTGGCTTCGAGGTTGTAGATGTCTTGCGTCTCGTCTTGATAGTCGCCCATGCGCTCTCGCATCCAATTGAGCGTGCTGAGCGCGAACGATTGCCCTTCTTCGTCGGCAATCGTACAACCAAATAGGTTGAGCAAGGCTTCGTTCATTCCGATCAAGCCGATGGTGGAGAAGTGGTTCTTCCAATACCCGCCGGTCGATTCTTTGATCCGTCCTAGATAATACTTCGAATAGGGATACAAGCCGTTCTCGGTCAGAGTCTCCAACGTCTTGCGCTTTACAATCAGCGCTTCTTTGGCCAGATCCATCAATCGGCCCAATTGATCGAAGAAGTCGGCTTCGTCGGTTGCCAAGTATCCCAATCGAGGAAGATTGAGCGTGACCACGCCAATCGAGCCTGTCAATGGATTGGCTCCGAATAACCCGCCGCCGCGAGATCGAAGTTCACGGTTGTCGATACGTAGGCGGCAGCACATGGATCGGGCGTCTTCGGGGTGCATGTCGGAGTTGATGAAATTCGAGAAATAAGGGATGCCGTATTTGGCGGTCATTTCCCACAATGGTTCGAGAATCGGATTGTCCCAATCGAAATCCTTGGTGATATTGTACGTCGGGATGGGGAAGGTGAACGGCCGCCCTTGCACATCGCCTTCGAGCAAGATCTCGGCAAAGGCCCGGTTGAACAGCTCCATCTCCGGCTGGAAGTCTCCGTACTCCGAATCCTGGAGCACACCACCGAGAATGACCGCTTCGGATTG
>DAOVHV010000197.1 GCA_030671645.1 bacterium
ATCTCTCAAGGCATTCCTTGAGAACGATCAAGAATCAGCATAGCCCGAAATTCGAGAGGAGGAATCATGTTCAATACATACGAACTCAATGCCTTGTCAAAACTCATTGTCCAAGAACGACTTGAAGAGCGACGTTATAGCCGAGAGATCCGCACAGCGATGGCCAAGCGAACGGCTCAACGACGGCTCCGCCGTGAAATTGAGAGGCTTCTGAAGGCAGATGGGAGTGTTCAATCCGTTTTTGACGTACTCGATCGCGTTGCGACCGAAACTCATCCTCCGGCGCGGCGGAGAGTGGAAACCCCTTGCTGTTCCTAAACAATCGCTCAATCAGAGCGCGTTCCCACGCCCATCGGTTCGAGAACAGCCTCGAACTCTCCTGTGTCGTGCAATCGTCGATATGAGATCGTCATCTCTGGGGAATCGGGCGGCCGGAGGCATCAAAAGCCCGAATCTGTGCATCGGACGGCATGCTTCCGGGATACTCATCCGCGTGCATGGTCCAGATCATCTCGTCCACCGGCTGACCGTTCAAGATCGGACCGCGGCGCCGCAAGGTGGCTTCATGCACGAAACCGATCTTCCGCGGGACCGAAGCGCTGGCCGGGTTTTCGGGGCTGCAATGGATCTCAACGCGATCCATGCCTTCAATTTCGAACGCCACTTTCGCCAATGCTGCGGATGTCTCAGTAGCATACCCTTGGTTGATGTGGTCGACGTGAATCCAGTACCCGATTTCGCGAACATTCTCGCCGAGCCGAGTATGAAGGCCGCTTCCTCCCAGAACTTGTGTCTCGTCTTGATTGAAGATGGCATAGACGTAGTCCTTGTCCATGTCAAATGAGGCGCGGAACTGGCGTAGGCGCTTTGTCATCGCCTGGAGCGATACCGGTTCGTCATTGGCCCACGGCATCCACTCACGCAGATGCTCCAGGCTCGCGATAATGGCGTCCCTGAGCAAAGCTGCATCACGAGGTTCCCAACAACGTAACACAGGCCGCTCGGTCTCAACTCGATAAACAGGTCCCACCTTTGTCTTGGCCATAACGGAGGGGATGATACAGGGAAGTGCTGCTTGCGTCTCAGCCGGGGATCTCGCCTTCGTCCCACATCTGGCGAATCCGTTCCGAGATATCCACCGCGGGTTCGGCAAACGACTCGAAGTCCGGCCGCTCGGGTTGGACCAGATCGATCGTCTCCAATGTGGGCAACACATTGCTCGTGAAGTAGCGGCACAGCTGCATATAGGAGTGACCGTTCGTAAGCCCATACCAGCGATGGTAGTAACGCAACGGTCGGCTGACATAGAGAAAATCACGCGCACGTGTGAGGGCGACATACACCAGACGGCGTTCTTCTTCCAGCTCTTCTTGTGATCCGGCAGCCATGTCCGATGGCAGGAATCCGTCGGTGGCATGGATAAGATAAACCACGTCCCACTCGCATCCCTTGGCGGAGTGGATGGTGGACAGAATCAGATAATCCTCGTCTTTGGCCGGAGGTCCGGCCAGATCTGACGTTGAGGTAGGCGGATCAAGCTGGAGATCGACCAGGAACTTGCGCCGGGACTTATACCCGGAGGCAATCTGCTCCAGGCTGATCAGATCGCGCACACGAACTTGAGGATTGTCATAGGTTTTCTTGAGCAACGTGTCATAGAATTTGCGAATGCGTTCGATCTGGATGGCAGGTTCTTTCACACCCATCGGAGCGAGTTCCACAACCATTTCGGTGAACGCTTTCAGCTCATCTCGGGCCGCCGGTGGTCCGGTGAACGAGCCGACCGAACGTGGATCGTCCCCATGATCGATGACGTGTTGCAGGATGTTGGCGGCCGTGGTGGGGCCGATGCCGTCCATCAGTTGAAGCACGCGGAACCATGCCATTTCGTCGCGCGGGTTTTCCAGCAATCGCAAGAAAGCGACCAAATCTTTTACATGAGCGGCTTCCAAGAATTTGAGTCCGCCGTACTTGTGATAGGGAATATTGTGCCGCGTCAGTTCCAACTCCAAGGACGTCGACAGATAGGCGGCCCGAAACAATACCGCCTGCCTGCGCAGGGGGATGCCCTCTTCGTAATGCTGAAGCACGCGCTCGATGATGAATTCGTCCTGCTGGGCTTCGTCCTTGCAGGTCACCAGCTTGGGTTGTTGTTGAGAGGGCCGCTCAGACCACAAGTCCTTGGTGTA
>DAOVHV010000094.1 GCA_030671645.1 bacterium
CAAGATCTTCTGTTTCTCGCCCAACGTGAGAATGGAGCCCGCCGAACGCGCCGGCGTCGGCCGCTACTTGGCTGAATTCGTGCAGCTCGATCTCGAAGTGCGCGAAGCCAGCCGCGACGACATCATGAACGTGGGTGAAGGACTGGTTGTGGCGGTGTTTGAGGCCGTGCTGGCGTCTTGTGGCGAAGAGCTGGCGTTGCTGGGGCGGCGGCTGTCGGTTCCCACACGACCATTCGCTCGCGTCGCCTACGACGATGCTGCTGTCCGATTCGGGGAACCGTTCGACGATGCGTTGTCTTCTACGTTGAACGAGCCCGCTTGGGTGATTGATTTTCCGCGGCGGGTCCGGGAATTCTACGATCGCGAAGACCCGGATCGCCCGGACGTGCTGTTGGACATGGATCTCATGTATCCACAGGGCTATGGCGAAGCGTTGTCGGGAGGGGAACGGGAATTTGAACACGATCGAATCACCGATCGCCTGGCTCGCGATGAGATCCCTACGGCGAAGTTCGCCCGCTACCTGGAAGAAGTGCAACGCGGCGTGCCGAGTTCGGCCGGATTCGGCATCGGCATCGAGCGGCTGACACGCTTCATCGCCGGACTCGATCGCATCGAGGACGCGCGCCTGTTTCCCAAAGCTCCAGGAAATAGGGAAGCAATATAGGTATGACTTCGGGGACAGGCACCTTTGCCGATGGGAGCCTGTCCCCATCATCACGACTGTAGCTCTTCCTTTGGACCTATTAGGGGGCCACGGCAGCGTTCTCATAGTCTAGCCGAATGCTAATGGCATCATCGGCACCTCCCGTAAGAGCAGCGGGTCCTCCGGTGATCCACTCTTGCGGGTTTGAAGCGCTTCCTCCTGCCCCAGGCGCCCACATCTTGAACTCGACTGCTGTGACAAGAGTGCGTACGGATGTCCCACTTGCAACGTAGAAGCGAGAATTCCCGTCGACGTGTGAAAAGGGCACGTTCCCTCCCTCGATGACGTGCACGTAGGTGTAGCCAAACCAAACATTCGCTTGCGTTTGAGTCGCAACGAAGGACACGATGGTCTTCTCATCTTGGCTGAGGCAGGTATAGAACATCGTATTAGAAAAATCCCCGCCATCCCATGAGTATGCGTTGAAGCATCCGCCGGGTTTGCCAACGCCGGACCAGAAAGTTGTCGCGACTTCGCCCGCAGAGGAGGAGATCGGTGTATACCCGTTGTTCTGCCACACGGTCGCTGCCAGGGTGAATCCCATCCGCCCGCTGATCGGGTATACAGAGCTGGTTGTTCCGACGCCGCCGGAAATTAAACCAAGAATATGATCAATTACCGCGCAGCCGCTTAGCAGCGCAATGCCAACTACAACTAGCCCGATCAGTAACAATCTCTTTCGCATTGTGTCCCCTTTTCTCCGTTGCCTCTTCCGCATTGTGTTCCACCAGGATACTGCAGAGGATGCTACTTTCCAATAGTTTGGTTAGGGACAGGTGGGTTCGTGGAGCTCGTTGGGTCAAGAGCATCGTCCGTGGTCCGAAGACTTTGGGGACAGGCACCTTTTCGTGAGAAGGAGCCTGTCCCCACTCAACGATCTGGGCTCCTTGAAATGGGTGTCTTGATTCAGTACTATGCGGCACGTAGTACGTAGAAAGGAATAGCAATGGCCGGTTGGATTAGTCAGTTCCGCAGAGGATTGCTGGAGCTATGCGTGCTGAATCACTTGAACGTGCAGGAGGATCATGGCTACCAGATCGTGCAGCGGCTAAAGCAGATGGACGGGCTGGACGTTCGCGAGAGCACCGTGTATCCGATCCTCGCCCGCTTGAAGACGGAGGGGTTCGTCGCTGTTCACAACGAGCCTTCGCCAGGAGGTCCACCTCGCAAGGTATTCCGCCTGTCGACCTCGGGAAAGGCACGGTTGCGATCTCTCAACGCCTATTGGGATCTCCTTGCGGAGGCGGTCAATAAACTGCGGTCTGACGGACCGGAATTCTAGGAAGGACATCATCATGAACAATTCACGAAAGGTACAACGTCGGATAGATAGGTATTTGGCCAACGTGGGACGAGCCCTCGACCACCTTGAACTCGACGAGCGTCGCGAGATCCTCGACGGCCTGCGCACCCACATCCGCGAGGAGTTGGCACAACAGGGCTCGACTCCATCAAACGTAGACGATGTGCGGACGGTATTGTCGTCAATGGACAGTCCCCAAGCGTATCGCGCCGAAACGACGGCGGGACGATCTCCGCAGGCCACACAAAGCCGAACGCTTGGCCGCCTCGGTCTCTATTTCTTCCTCGGAGGAATCGGGCTCGCCGCTCTGTCTTTGTTGCTCGGCGCGCTGGTTGCCGAAGCTCTGTTCCGGAGGCGGACTGATTCTCAGCGGCGTGCTCGCTGTATGCGCTCTTGGTCTGGGAATTGCCGGATGGCGTGATCCCTACGGCAAAGCGGCCACAATCGGGACGGTGTTGGCACTGGCGTGTGTTCTGATCTTCCTCCCGGCAAGGCAATCGTCAACCGGGCCTAATGTATCGGAACCGCTTGTCGAGACTACTCAGTCCGGAACTTGAAGCTTGGGGGACAGGCTCCGTCGTGCAGCGTAAGAGAATTCGGATTCACCGCATTCTCAAACAATTCGCGCTGGAACCCTGCGGGTTCCCGTTGCCAAGGTGCCTGTCCCCTGTTTCTGTCCCCTGTTTTCGCATTACTCAATCAACCGGATGAGTTCGCCGGTGTTGAAGTTGTAGACCATCACGCGGTAGTCGTCATCGTCTGACTCGAACGCTGCGCCAAGCTGATCATTGGCCATCCAGAAACACGTCGTCGCGCCTTGGGTCCCCGGAACGGGATACTTCTCGAAGGTCCGCAGTTCGTAAAGCAGCGCTTGACCGGTTTGGCCATCTTCGGATCCCATGTATGCCAGATAGCGTCCATCGGGTGAGAACACGGGCATGTAGCCAATCTCCGCGATTTGCGTCAATCGTTCTCCGTCTTTGATCAAGAGCAACGTCGGCACTTCTTCGTCAACCTTGGGCGCAACCATCACGTTATCGTAGAGGGCGAGCGCCACATAGCTGCCTGACGGATCGATGTCCCAGAAGAACTCGTCATCAACGAGGAGAAAGGACTCTAGCATCCCCGCACTCAGTAGAAAGACGGCCAGTGGCTCGGAGCCGTCGCTGTCAGGTTCCCAAGGACCAATCACACCAATGGATGTCAGGGATTGTTCATCGATGGCGAACAGGTATAGGGTTTCACGGTTCGCATCTTGCCGGAATCCGAAGATGGCATCAGATACTTCGTCCATTTCACCGGTCGCGGGATCGAGAAGCGACAACGTTCCCGTGATCTCATCGCCCTGCTCGAGCAGTACGATTCGCCCGTCCGCGCGGAACTCTGCATCGCGGATCGTGAGTTCGGAGGTATGAACGACGACAGGCCCGGATGCAGGATCTGCGGCCACTCGATACAGAGTCGAGGGGCCGGACTCAAGCCACTCACCAACTTCATATTCAACGTACAAGAACTCTTGGCTTTCGGAATTCCAGTCCAGAATCGCACATGATTCGGAAGTAGCAGTCAGCGGCAGAGCGGTTGACTCCCCATCCTTGAAGAGATGAATGGTTCCCTGCTCCAGCACCAAGTTGTACTCGCCGTCTTCACCAAGAAACATAGCCGCGGTTCCGTCTGGCCCAATGACTGGCTGATTCATCGAGAATAGACATCCAGTCAAAAACAACGGAAGGATTAACAACAATAGCATTCGTTTTTTCATGACGGGGAGTTTACCACGGCAACTCGATCATCGCAGTCAAAGGCATCGAGCCGCTTGGAGAAAGGATCCGTGGATCCTTTCTCTCAATGGCTCTGGGTCTTTGCCACCACGACGCGTCTTGTTACGGGGACGAGTACTCAACATGGATTGTCAGCGAGAAGGACAAGCCACCGCACGAACGCGTTTCTCCGACACTGAGCGATAGGTACAGTTCGCCGATCCGAATGCAGCACGGAATATCGCAAGTCGGAGGTACGTAGCAGCCGCACCAGGACTGGCATGCGTCCACGATGCGAACTGGATACGACACGTCAGATTCCGTTGTCATAACGATAATCTGGTAATCGCCGGGAGGGACGATGTACCCGGCTTCGTCATACAGATCCCATTCCATGATCGTCAATCGGCTTCTTGGCTCGCCTGGATAGATGACTGTGCGAACGACCGTTCCATCCGATGCTTCCACGCGCCATCCGAAGATGTGAGGGGATTCTGTCTTCCCGTGGAGTTCAAACCAGTCGATGGGGGCGATCAGTGAGAACTCAATCGTTTCGGTCGTTTTGAACGCTAGATAGCAATCCGGTTCATCCGGCGCTCCACAGTTGCTACACTGCGCCCACCCTGCCAAAGACGCGGAGATAACTAGGATAACTGCTATGATTCCAACGGATCTCATGCTTGGCCTCCCTTTCAAATCATGCTGGTTCCCGACTTCGACGCTTCATGCGATGTACATACATCGCAAGAGTGGATTGGTTTCGGAAACAATCAAGCTCATAAGTGCTTTCACCATGAAGGGCGTGAAGAGTATGGAGGAAAACAATTCTCTCACAGAGGCACGGAGGCACAGGGGAATCCAGCGAATCGCGATTGCTGGATCAATGGAGTACTACGGGTCTTATTTCAGCATCACTCCGTGTGCTTTGTGAGCTCCGTGAGAGAGAGTATTGGCACTATTCCTGATTCTGGATGCAGGCGATTGCCAACTCTTCGAGTTGGGATGGGAACGGAAGCTCAGCCAATTCGTTCCCACGTTGCCGAGCAGGATAGATCAGGATGTTAGCCTTGATTCCGGATGCAGGCAATGGAGATCTTGACCTGATCATAGTCTGCCTCTTCGTCCAATTCCTTGAGAATTCTGCCATGTGGCAACTCATTCGCGTACAGAAGGAGTTGCTTGGCTCGAAGCGTCTTAGACACTTCGAATGCCTATTCTCAAGGGTCTATTCACCGTTTTCTAGACACGCGAGACAGATCTTGACCTGATCATAGTCTGCCTCTCCGTCCAATTCC
>DAOVHV010000105.1 GCA_030671645.1 bacterium
CGAGGGCAACGACGCCGTCAACGATCTCACCTATCTCATGCTTAAGGCGACTGAGTTGTTGTGCATTCGGGATCCCAATGTGAATGCCCGCTTCCACCCTGGCGTGAATCCGCCGCGATACCTGGACTGGGTCGCTAAGACGATCTTGAATACCCGAGCCATTCCCGCCGTCTACAACGACAAGATTGTGATCGAATCGTTGATCGGCCAGAAGATCGAGCCGGCTGATGCGATGGATTATGCCATTGTCGGATGTGTGGAGCCGACTACGTCCGGGCGTAGCTATGCCGAGACATCGGCCATTCTGCTTAATCTCACTGCAGTAATTGATCTGACGCTGTACGAAGGCAAGCGGCCACCGTTCAAGCTGGGAGATCACGAGCGGATCAACCCCGACTTCATCAGCTTGGAGGGCATCGATACGTTCGAGGAATTCCTCGAGGCATTCGATGTGCAGCTAAGATTCTTGGTGGACCAATCCGTTGCATTGGCCAATGCGCTGGGAGAGGCCCATCGTGAGTGGCTGCCGTCGCCGTTGTTGTCCTGCTTCTTTGTCGGGCCGCTGCAAACGGGCGTTGACTTGGCTGCGGGCGGAGCCAAGTACAACTCGTCCGGAGCAACCCACGTAGGATTCGCCGACGTGTGCGACTCGCTCAACGCCGTCGAGGCGTTCGCGGCCGGCTATACCGGAGACGGGAATCCCTTCGAGTTGATGCGAAATGCCGTTGCCGCCGATTTTGTGGGGTATGAACAGATCCTGGACTTCGCCCTCAACCAAGCCCCCAAGTTCGGATCTCCGAGCAAGAATGGCGACGGCGACGTCGCTGAGAAGAATGCACGCTGGTTGATCAATCGGCTGTTCGAGCAGTACCAGGGCAAACGCAACGTGCGTGGAGGCATTTACCGTCCTGCGTTCTGGACGATGACCAATCATGCCGGCCTCGGGCAGATCGGGCGGGCCCTTCCCAACGGAAGGCGTGCCAAGCAGGTGTTTTCCAGCGGAGTTACCCCGGTATCGCAGAGCGCCAAGGATCTGCTGGCTGCCTATCTTGCGGTCGGAGGGCTGTGTCGTCAACAAAGCGATTCCGAAGAGTTTCTGTATCCGATTCCCGGCGGTGTCGCCCTCAACATGAAGTACACGCCGTTCTATCACAGTCTGGAAGACGACGATTACGTCAGGCAATTCGGAAACCTCATCGAAGGGTACTTCGGAGCGGGCGGTATGCAGGTGCAATACACCATCCAGGACTACGGGACTCTGCTCGAAGCGCAGCTGCACCCCGATCAATTTCCGGATCTGATCGTGCGTGTATCCGGGTATTCAGCGTTCTTCAAGGATCTCAACGAGGCGATGCAGAACGAACTCATTACGCGGAGCCAGTACAACCTGCTCGCTCGCAAGGCCGTCTTGCTCAATCAATACAAAGGGGAGCCGTCATGACTGGACCGACGACCGTGTATCGCAAGGCTCGACTGAGCCGCTGTCTGAAGAAGCTGATATCGCAGCTGGAGACCGATCTGATGGACGATTTCCTGATCCTGCTGCTCAATACGATGCGGCTGGTACTGGCCATCGATTCCGACTATCACCGCAACATCGAAGATGGTGACGATATCTTCAATGCGATCTACGTATTCAAGAGCAACGAAGGACGAATGGCGATTACGGCGCGATTCGAACCGATTCGCATTCTCTTCATCAAGCGACAGCGTCTGCGCGTCGTACGTGGGGCTTCTGAAGCGTTCGATGTGGAAGTCACCTTTGAGAACGGCAAGGCGTTGTGGGAGTTCCTGTTGTCCAAGGATCCCGACGTGTTCGAGTTCATCTTTAACAACAAGCTGCAAACTCGTGGCAATCTCAACTACTTGATGAAGTTCGGGTACATGGCCAATCACCTGAAGGAGCTGACCAAGCTCGGGGCTGCATGTGCATAGAAGTGAGGAGTCGGGAATGAGGAACTGGCAGCGAGCGGTGAATGTTTCCCGGATCACGAAGCCAAAGAATCGAGTCGGATGAACTCATGAACGACACGCCATTGACCTTCGACTTCGTCCACGGATCGACCGAAGACGGTCCGGGGCTGCGTACAGTGGTGTTTCTGAAGGGTTGTCCGTTGCGCTGTGCGTGGTGCCACAACCCGGAATCTCAAAGCCCCGCAGTTCAGACATTCTCAACTCCAGGGCCTGGATCGATGCGAATCCTTGAGACAGTCGGCTTTGTTCTATCTCCTAATGACCTTGTCGCAGAAGTCTTGCGGGACATCCCGTTCTACACATCGTCGGGAGGTGGGGTGACCTTCAGTGGCGGTGAGCCGATGATGCACATGTCATTCCTGAAGGAAGTCGGGGCCCGGCTCAAAGACGAAGGCATTCACATTGCCGTCGACACCTGCGGCTACTTCGATTACGGTGAATACAATAGACACCTGCGTGGCATCGTCGATTTGTTCCTTTACGACCTGAAGTTGATGGATGGTGAACGGCACCGCCTGGCTACCGGCGTATCCAATGTCCCCATTCACGAGAATCTGATCCAACTGAAAGATTCCGGTGTTGACATTCACGTGCGCGTTCCCTTGATCCCCGGGTACACGGCTACAGAGCAGAACCTTTCACAGGTTGCCGCATTCGTCATCAAGCACGACCTCACCAAAGTTTCTCTCCTTCCCTACAACCCGTCCGGAATCGACAAATGGCAGAAGCTGGATGGCGTTCCGCCGATTCGCATGCCTGCTGAACCAATAGCCATCGACGAATACTCCTTGTGGGCAGCGTTCTTCGAAGACTGCATGAGAAAACCGGGCATTCGTATTCCGTGAACGGCGGCGGAAATACCGGGATCAGACCTCCATTCTTTGGATTCCTTTGCCTTGCGCACTCGCTTCGCCACCACACTGACGGTCGAGTGCAGCAACCCGGCGAAGTGTCCGACTTCCCTGAGCGTGCAGCGATGCAGCACAAGTGTTCGCACATCGATGATGCCCTGATCGACGAGGGCAATGGCGCGCGGATAGACGGCTTGCATTCGACGGGAAACGAGAATCGGCAATCCCTTTTGGCGAGCCGAAACTACCGGGAAGCGGATCACGCCCTGACCCCTGACCCTCACGCTTGCTCCATCCACGACTTGATGGGAAGGGGAATGTACTATACCCTCGTTACATCGGAAACAAGGTGAGTTGACGAAGGGTGCGAACCCATCGCTCTGTTCGGGTGCAGGCGCAGTACGATTCTTCCCTACACCAAAAGGAGAAGCGCAATGAGAGCAACACGCCTACGACACGTTGTCAATGCGCTCGGGCGGTTTCCGTTTGACGCAAGAACCCACTTCGTCGGACTCCTTACTCTGATCGCCTATTGCGCTCACCAGGCAGTTCTTTTTCAGTCAGACTTCGTTGCGTGGGATTGGCGGGTAATCTCTGCGTTTGCCCTCCTCCTGATTGGGATCCGTGTAGCTGCGAGAATCGATGATCTATTGAGTCATGCGCTTCGCCGCCTGTGTGCACTTGGCGTCATTACCTGCTCAAGGGATGAATTCGAACGACTGAATAGAACCCTTGCGCTACGCAGGCGGAAGTGGGCCCCTGTCTGGGGGCTTACGATCGGACTTGCGATAGGCCTGGCTTTTGCCGCGGGCTGGGATTGGAACCTCATCGACAATCCCTGGCGGCTGGCGCTGCTCGCTGTTGAGGCGCCCATATTCTATGTCGCCGGATACTACATCGGATGGATGGTCGTCCAGGGAGGACTGGCCCGTGTGCTGAGAACCCTAGGCATCTCGTATTCCGTACAGCCGGGCCATCCTGACGGAGCAGCCGGACTAAGGCCATTGGGCGATTTCTTCTTCCGCCAAGCGATGCTTGCCGGCCTGCCGGCAGCATACGTGGCTTTTTGGTTAGCGCTCCTTCCATATATCCTCGTCCATCCAGATTTCGTAACGTATTCCTATCCTCCTTCCATGGTTGTGTTCGGTAAGCCCATACTACTTGAACTGATTTTGCTTCCGATCTTCTTGTTCATCGCGACAGCAGCGTTCGTGTGGCCAATGTGGGCGTTCCATCGCGTAATGGTGAGCCAGAAACGCGTCCTCGTGCCTCAAGCGGACGAGATTGCACGCAGGATCTCCGGCATCCAAGCCGAACTCCGAAGGTCCACCAATTCAGCTCCGGTCAAGGAACTCAAAGACCGGCTCGCCGTGGATCTGAAACGCTTTGAGGAATTGGAAGGCCTTCCGACGTGGCCGGTGAGAAAGCAGATTCGCAGGTGGTTCGCATTGCAGAACCTTACCCTCGTGGCGCTTCCTATCATCAGCCTTCTTGCTGGCGGCACGAGTCGTGTACTTGAAGCTCTCAAGGTCTTCTTTGCAAGATGACGAACCCTCCGTAGCCGGCTAGCGCTCAACGTGAACTAACACGCATGGGGAAGTCGGGGTTAGGGATTTAGTATCCGCAACTTCTTCCCAATCGCCGCACCCTCGCGCTGCATGCAAGGCTTGACCTGATGAGCAATGTGCTGTACGTTCGTTACATCGGAAACTACGTGAATGAGTGATCAGTACGATTACCGTTGCTTTCCGCAAGGCAGGAATACGGAGCTTCTCCAACCATCTACGGGGGAATCGCCATGAGATCAACACGTTTCCAGCGTGTCGTCAGCGCTATCGAACGGATTCCGTTTGACGCACGAACCCACTTCATCGGACTCTTTGCTTTGATCG
>DAOVHV010000070.1 GCA_030671645.1 bacterium
GATGACGAGGTCCGGGCACTTATTGCCGGGAGTGTCGTCAGGACCCCCAGGTCCGGTCGTCTCGACGCGGAATAGCCGCGCCACGGTTCCCGGAATCGATATGCATGGCCCCACGTTGCCGATAACCCACGTGTCAATCGTCGGACCGGGAACAACGATCACGAACACGGCCGACTGGCCGGGCAGCAAGCCGCAACTTCCACCGGGCAGCCACCAGACCCAAGATCCGAACCCCGACATAAAGATCCAAGGCGGCAGTTCGGCATGATGGACGGTCGCCAATCCCGGATTGGGAATTCGGAAGAAGCAAAGACCGCAGCCGTCTTTCAGGAAGCTGATGTTTGTGACCCTCCAGATGTAGATATCGAAGTCGCCTTCCCGAATCACGCACTCTTCGACTCGAACCTCGCCGTAATCCCCCAGCATGGTGGTGGTAACGTCGTAGGCAATCGCGTCGTCGGGGCAGTCGTGCTCTTCGGTTTGCACCTCGTGAGCGACAACGGGAGAGAGAGCCAGCATGAATTCGACGGGCACCCAATCGCCCTGGAATTCGATGTAGAAGCGATCCTCCGTCTTACCGACTGTTTCCAGAACCTGGCCTTGATGTTCCGGCTCCCAGCGATCTTCCTGGGCCCAGGCGAAGTCAAGCGGCGTGTAGCCTGCGGGCGTCTTCTCGTACAAGTAGGATCGTCCCGACAGATAACGGTTTCGATTCACTTCTCCTTCTTCGAGACCCACGATGACGCCCTCTCCGTAGGAGATCTCGTAGATGTAGGCGGCGACGGAAGGCTCTTCTACGAGTTCCAGAAGGATGCCCGGAATCACATCCGGTGCGAACGTTCCATATCCTTGTGCGGCGAACTCGTTGGGGAAGCCTTGGTCGTAGATCTTAAGGACGAATTGATTCGGATAATGCTCGGCGACATAATCGCCCAACCCCATCACCAGACGCACGTCGGTGGTGCCGCGCGGAGTCTCCGTTTGCATGATGCTGTGACCGAAAGTGTCGGCCAGTTGGATGGTATCCAATTCGTCGACGATCCCGTCGCCGTTGAAATCTCTCATCAGCGCCGGATATCCGTGTTCTGCGAACCAAGCGGCAATGGTCGCGCCTTGAATCGGCCCTGTCCAGTCTGGAGTCCAGTGGGGCAGGCTCTCTTGTGATATGAGTTGTAGGTCCGTCAGGACTAACCCCGGTAATGTGTCAACCTGCGCGCTCCCCGCGAGAGAGAGCAGACTGAGACCCATGAAAAGGACAAGTAAGTACGCGCACCTTCTCATCGCTATCTCCTCCTTCAATTGGCCAAGATGCGAACTGCATCGCTTGTACATACAAAGTGCCTGCGACGATGTTCCCAACCAGTATAGATTTCCATAGGGGATCAGCCAACAGACTGTCGGCATGCATGCTCGGATGGCGTGGGATAGTATGACGACCGAGCCGTCGTCTTTAGACACGGGACTGTTACCTTGGCGCAAAGCGGGAGGTTTTCATGAACAAGCGCATCGGAGACGCGTTCCTGGAAGGAACGAAATATAGGAATCTGGAACCCTCGGATCAGAAGCAAGGCGTCGCCCAGCCTCCGCTGCATTCTTTGCTGCGGGACGGACGGCGCATTACGCTGCCGTCCCCCCAAGCTCTTGATCTGGGAAGCATGGGACTTCGAGAGGCCATGGAGACGCGCCGTAGTTTTCGTGACTACGCCGAGGTGCCTCTTGCGCTCGAAGAGCTGTCATTCCTGCTGTGGTGCAGCCAAGGCGTCAAGCCGGAATCGACGGACGAATTCACGCTTCGCACGGTGCCGTCAGCCGGTGCACGCCATGCCTTCGAAACGCTGCTGCTGGTCAATCGGGTGGATGGCTTGGAGCCGGGCCTCTATCAATACGACGCTGCGGTACACGAACTCATTCAATGGGAATCGCCGCCAGGCATTGCCGAGCAACTCACGGCGGGTTGTTTGAATCAACCGATCGTTCGCAACAGCGCCGTGACGTTCATCTGGGTGGCCGAGCGTTATCGAATGGCTTGGCGATACGGAGAACGAGGACTTCGCTATCTGTTCTTGGATGCGGGACATAGCTGTCAGAACCTTTATTTGGCCGCCGAATCGATCGCAGCCGGTGCATGTGCCATCGGCGCATTCACTGACGATCAGCTCAACCAGCTGCTTGGGCTCGACGGCACAGATCGCTTCGTCGTGTACTTGGCGGGTGTGGGGAAACGCGGATCCTAGCATTTGATTTCTCGTTCTTCGGACATTCTGCGGGCTGGATCCTTTGGTTGAATGTGCTTGAGCTCACTCCGGCTGGTTTGGTGTCTCCCAGCGGCGGAATCAGCGTGCTTGCCAATGCACTGCGTATCTCTTGGTCTAGGTAGTGAGATACCTAACCTGTCGAATTTCACAGTTGCGTTTACAGGAGACAGAGAAACTCGAAGTGTCAACAACATTCCAGGTTTGGAACATCCGCCAACATGCAATAGCTGTTCGTGGTTCAAAAGCTTGTACTTACCATGAAGGACTTGAAGGAAACCCCGACACTGCAATGGATACGGAGACAGAGCTCTCCACTTCTTCATGATCTTCATGCGCTTCGTGGTTAGTAGGCTTGTACAGCTATTCACCATGAAGAACACGAAGTCCATGAAGGCGCCCCCAACATGTCCTTGGGCGCGGACACAGAATTCTCCACTTCTTCATGATCTTCATGCGCTTCGTGGTTAGTAGGCTCGTACAGCTCTTCACCATGAAGGACACGAAGAGATTGAAGGAGAAGCTGATACTGCCTTGGGTGCGGACACAGAATTCTCCACTTCTTCATGATCTTCATGCGCTTCGTGGTTAGTAGTCTCACAGCTCTCTTTGCAAGAGGTCTGAAGTGTCAACCAATTGCGAAACTGGACACCCTAGCCCGGGATAGCAGCACCATTGCACTGCCCTCTTTCCCGCGTAAGAATGAGGACTCGTCATCGCATAGGATCTTCGCCATCCCGTACGATGACGAAGATCGTAGGAACCTACAAGCCCGAGGAGGCAGCATGTCTGACAAACGCAGGCATTTTCGACGACTGTGGTCCGCCGTTCTGCCTCATCCCACGCTATCAAGGGACGTGCTGCGATTGGCAACGCCCGTAACTTTGGGCATGCTAACGTTCACCCTGTTGTCCATCGTTGACACGGCCATGCTGGGCCGCTTGGGTGCCATTCCGTTGGCGGCGGCCGGTGTGGCCGGCGTGTTGTACTTCGCCGTCGTCTTCCCCATCTCCTCGATGAGCGTGGGCACGCAATCTCTGGTTGCCCGGCGATTCGGAGAGGGGAACGAGGCGCACTGCGGACAAGTTCTGAACACAGGATTGGTCCTTTGTCTCGCCTTTGGGATCCCTCTTGTCGCCGTCGCACCGTGGTTGGCCCGTGTCATTGCACCACTGTCTTCCAATGATCCCCAGGTGCTGGAGGCAGGAGCGGTGTATCTCCAATACCGATTCCTGGGCTCTCCGTTCATGCTGTTCAATATCGTCAGCTGCGGCTTCTTTGCCGGGGTTGGCAAGACCAAGCATCAGCTCGTCGGCTCCATCTTCGTCACAGCAACGAACATACTGCTCGACTACTTGCTGATTTTCGGACACGCCGGATTTCCGGAACTGGGGATTCAGGGTGCCGCCATCGCTTCGAGCATCGCAGTGGGCGTGGGAAGCATCTACTACATGATCGTCCTCGCGCTGCCCGGGTTTCGAGCTCGATATGGCGCATTCCGCCGTCCATGGTTTCTATCCGAGTGGTTTCGCCCGATGGTCCGGTTGTCCTCGCCCATTCTTGCACAACGCATCGTTTCCAACGGTGCCTGGGCCGTGTTCTTCGCGCTCATCGCCCGGATTGGGACGGTGGAGTTGGCGGCCACCAACGTCATTCGCTCGATTTATCACCTATCGATTATGATCGCAGTCGGCTTTGGAACCGCATCGGCCGCCTTGATCGGACAACACCTGGGAGCCAAGAACCCGGAGAAGGCCGAGCAGTTGGCGTGGGAATCCGTCAAGCTAACCACCTACGCTATGATCGCCATCGGCATCCTTTTCCTGGCCGTTCCGGGATTCGTCTTCCGGATCTACACAGCCGATGCTTCCGTGATCGGAGAGGGGCGCCTCCCTCTCATGCTGCTTGGATTCGTCCAGGCGTTCGCCGGAGTTGCATTGGTCTTGTCCCTATCTCTGCAAGGGGCCGGGAATACACGCTACGTGATGGTGGTCGAATTCATCTGCGTCATACTCTACCTGCCCACTGTCTATGTGCTTGGACTTCGAACCTCGCTCGGACTGGTGGGCGCTTGGACCGGTGAATACCTCTATTGGATCGTGCTGTCCATAGCAATGGTCTGGAAGTTCCGAACGGGGTCTTGGAAGACAATCAAGCTGTAGGATCTCCCAGGATCAGGATTAGGTCGGCTACATTGGTCTTCGTGGGGCCCGTCCATAACAGATCACCGGTCGCGTCGAGGAGCGTGTGACTGTCATTTCGCTCCAAAGTCCCGTCCGGATCCATCCCTAGTTGACGAGCCAGAGTCACCGTTTCGCCATCGATCAATGCTCCGGCCGCGTCGGTCGGTCCGTCGGTTCCGTCGGTCGCCAGCGCCGCCAATGACAGTTCATGAATGCCCTCAAGCCGGAGGGCGGCGGCTAGAGCGACTTCTTGATTGCGCCCACCAAGCCCGTCGCCGCGAACCGTCACGGTCGTTTCTCCGCCGGCAATGAGCGTCCATTTCGTGCTCGCACTGTCGGCTCGCTGTATGGCTTCCTCCGCCAGTTGAAACCCAACCTCTCGAGCTTCCCCAATCACTGGCGCGGAATGAATGTGCACTTCGAATCCGAAAGCCCGTGCCGCTGCGGCCGCCGCATGGACTGCCGTGTCGTTGTTGCCAAGCAGAATCGTCCGAGCCGTCTCGAAGATCGAATCCCCCGGTTTCGGCGTGTCGGGAATTTCGGAAGCGACGCCGGACAGAATGAGGGAACGAATCGAACCCGGGATCCGGGCCCACAGACCCAAACGTTGAAGCACGGCACGTGCATCGGCGAACGAAGTAGGATCCGGCACCGTGGGGCCGGAAGCGATTGACTCCAACCGGTCGCCGATGACATCGGACAGAATGAGGGTGATCACGGTGGAAGGATGCAACCGTGCCATTAATCGCCCTCCCTGCAAACGCGAAACGTGCCGCCGCACCGTATTCACATCGTCGATGGTAGCACCGGAATGAAGCAGAAGTTCGGTCGTTCGAGCCAACTCAGAGAGACTGACGCCGGAAGGCGGAGACGCCAGCAAGGCCGATCCTCCCCCAGAAAGCAGGCATAGTACGAGATCATCGGGTCCCACTTGATCTGATAGTCCGGCGATCGCGTCCGCGCCAACCATACTATCGGGAATGGGATGTCCGGCTTCGATAACACGGACAACTTCAGTGGGTCCGCCATACCCTTCCCTTGTCAGTGCCACTCCCCCGGCAATGCGCTCGCAGCCAAGCAAGTATTCCACCGCACCCGCCAGAGGCACGGCGGCCTTGCCGATGGATAGGATCCAGACCCGGCGACCCGCCAAAGGAATCATCGAGCCATCGATCCTCAAAGCATTCCCGGCAATACCCAACCGCCTCCTTAGCAACGCCGCCGGATCGACAGCGGCCAGTGAAGCTTCCAGAATTTTGAGATGCTGTTCGCAATAAGGATGCGCCCGAAGACGATGTCGGCTGATCCGGATCATCCGTCGTCCTCCCGATGCTTCGCGGTTTCGCATCGATCTGCCAACGGGCAAACATTACAGCGGGGACGTGAACGGCAATGGGTCTTTCCGTGACGAACGATGAGGGCATGATACTCAGCGAAAATTTCCACATCTCCGGGCAGGGCTTGGGTGAAGACCTTCCGAAGCTGTCGATAGGATTCTCGCCCCTCGATCCATCCCAGTCTCGTCAGCATCCGCCGGGTGTAGGCATCGATCAAGAAACTCGGCTTTCCAGCTGCATACACAAGGATCGCATCAGCC
>DAOVHV010000016.1 GCA_030671645.1 bacterium
CCACCACCTGTAGAGTCCTTTCGCTGTGCAGGAGTCTAGCTCAATACGAATCACGGCTGATAGGAAGGCTGTCGAACCACTCTCCCGACTTTGTCTAGAGGGGCCCGGACAAATGTCACCCTTTATCTCGGCGATACATCATGCATGTCCGTTGATGCTGACATCATCGTCGTTCCAGCTAATCCTGACATCTTGACGAAAGAAAAACCTGTATCTCGCAAAGGCGCCAAGCATCCGAGTTGGGTAGCGCAAAGAGAGAACATGATGAGTCGGCTTTCCTCTGCGATCTTTGCGGCTTGAGTGAGTGCAACGAACGGGCGAGAGTGCGAGCTGCGGCCTTCGGACCTCAGCTCGTTGGAGTTTGGCAGAGATCGCCAAACATCCTCGGCGGATTACGAAGCGTGGGCGAAGAGAGGCAATCCTGGCAACCACCAATCACCTCGTACCTTGCCTGGAGCGTGAGGAACCGGAAAGAGAAAGCGACCTCTCGCGAGAGGTCGCATCATAGCACGAGAATTGTATCAGAAGCCTCAAGACTAAGCGTCGATCTCCAGATCCTTCGGGCTCTGGGCTCCATGAGGATGGGCCGGACCTTCGTAGACCTTGAGTTTCCGGAGCATGCGCTTGCCCATTTTGCTCTTGGGAAGCATTCTTCGAACGGCTTCCTTGACCGGAAGCGTCGGGCGTCGCTCGATCAGCTTGCGATAGGTCATCTCTTTCAGACCGCCGATGTAGCCGCTGTGGCGCTGATACAGCTTCTTGTCCCATTTGTCACCGGTCAAAACGATGCGCTCGGCGTTGATCACGATCACGTAGTCCCCCGTATCAACGTGGGGTGTGTAGATGGGCTTGTGCTTGCCCTGCAGAATGACCGCAATCTCGGTCGCCATCCGACCCAGCCGCTTGCCGTCCGCATTGACAACATACCAATCTCGATTCCAGCTCTTACCTATCTCTTCATTCTTCGCCACAAACGTCCGTTGCATCTCACCGCTCCTTAACAAGTTCTCAACAAGATCGTGATTATATCTACGGGGATTCCCGGTTTCAAAGGCCGATCAAGCTCGCATCATGGTCGCTTCGGGCTCGGGACCGACGGATACGATCTCAACCGGCACCCCTACTTCACGTTCGATGAACGCGATGTACCCCATTACCTGGCTCGGCAAGCCGGAGAACTCGCGAATCTCGGAAATCGGCTCCCGCCATCCCGGTACTGTTTCGTATTCCGGCTCGCAACCCTCCAGAACGTCCGCTGCCAAGGGGAAGTTCTCGATGGATTCTCCATCCAATCGATACGATCGACAGACCTTGACTTCGTCTAATCCGGACAGCACGTCAAGCTTGGTGATCGCCAGTCCAGTACAGTCATTCAGCCGTACTGTATAGCGAAGCGCCACCAGATCCAGCCACCCACAATCCCGCGGCCGGCCGGTGGTCACTCCGAATTCGCCCCCGATCGTGCGCAGCCGCTCTGCCAATTCACCCGATACCCGCGTGGGGAAAGGACCAGCTCCGACACGCGTCACGTAACCCTTGAACACGCCCAAGCGACGATCGATATCGGGATTGGAAATGCCGATTGAATTGCTGAGTCCGGCGTAGGTCGTGGATGACGACGTCACGAACGGATAGGACCCGTGATCCACATCGAGCAATGCTCCCTGGGCTCCTTCGAACATCACGGCGCGATCGGCGGCTTCAAGCGCATTGTCGATGGCTGACGTAGCGTTACCGATAGAGGGCAACAGCGGCTGGGCAAACGAAAGCTGTTCCTCGAGAAGCACACCGGCGTCGAGGGATTGAACTTCTTCCGAATTCGGCCATTCCCTCTTCAGCAGATCCAATCTCCGTTCCAATCGCTGCTTTGCGATGTCCTGCCGTAGTAGATCGCCGACCCGAATTCCCACTTTCGCCGCCTTGTCGCGATAGGCCGGCGCGATGCCTCGTCGCGTCGTACCGAAGTGTTTGCCACTTCCTTCCAGTTCTTCCAAGGCCCGATGATAGGGCATGATGATGTGCGCGTTTTCTGCAATCAGCAGACGCGGCTGCCATCCGAGGTGCCGGGAAAGCATGTCCCATTCCTCTCGCAATACTTCGAAATCGATCACCATGCCACTGGCTAGCACCGAAATCGTATTCGGGTAGAATGCGCCCGCCGGGATCAAATGGGTGCCGAACTTCACGCCGCGATCAATCACCGTGTGCCCGGCGTTGGGGCCTCCGTTGAAGCGCACCACCATGTCGGCGTCTTTGGCCAACAGGTGCGTGATCTTGCCTTTCCCTTCGTCGCCCCATTGCAAACCCAACACAGCAATAGCCATCATTCCTCCCCTGTTGATTCGCCTACTGACGTCCGGGTCAATGTGACGGTGATCGACATCCCGTCAAACTCGATTGTCTCCGAATACTCGCCCGAGGTGTCTGCCGTCTCCTCAACGGAAGTCGCCAAGATCTCCTCGGCGATCTCGTCGCGATTTTCTTCGATCAACGGCCCTAGCACCTTGTCCGTCTGATACGTCACGGCGATACGATCGGTGACTTCGAACCCGGCATTCTTTCGCGCCAGCTGGATACGATGGGTAAGCTCGCGAACCAGCCCTTTCGTCCGCAGTCGCTCGTCCAGAGTCGTGTCAAGCAGAACGCGGAAGCCACCTTCTTCCGACAGCACCAGATGCTCGGGCATCGTCTTTTGAAAGCCGATGTCCTCCGGCATCAACTCGACCGACTGCCCATCCAGTTCAATAGCGAACGAACCGGTGGCGGATCGCTCGCGAAGGTCACCCGCCTTTTGCTGACGGATCCATTCCGCAGCATGGGGGCCCAAGGGACCCAACCGCGGTCCCAGCGTTCGGAAATTGGGCATCGGGGTCTCCTCAAATAGCTCAGCAAGCGTAGCCAACGATTCGACAGCCTCAACGTTCAATTCAGTTCGGATCAGCTGAACCAGCTCGTCCGACAACTCTGGATCCTTCTTGCCCTCGATGACGACGCGTACCAATGGCTGCCGCACTTTGATCTGAGCTTGATTGCGGGCTTGGTGACCCAACGCGACCGTCTGACGAACCCAAGCCATGTCTTTCTCCAATTGCACATTGATTCGCTCGCCGCCCGCTACAGGGAAGGAGCACAGATGCACTGATTCTTTGTCATCAGTCGTTCGCAACAGCCGGTAGACCGCCTCAGACAAGAACGGAACGAACGGGGCGAGGAGCTTCGCCAGCTCGATCAACACCTCGCGTAGCGTTGTGTACGCTGCGATCTTGTCGGACCCCATGCCACCGCGCCAGAAGCGCCGGCGCGACAGCCGCACGTACCAATTCGATAGATCGTCGACGAACCCTTCCAAGGACGCCGTCGCGACGAGTACGTCGTACGCATCAAGCGCCTCGGCCACCGCCGTCGCTGTCGTCGCCAGCCGCGATTGCAGCCAGCGGTCCAGCGTTGACAGCGCCGACTCATCGAGCGGATGCTCGTTTGTCTCGTAGCCATCGATTGACGCATAAAGCGCGAAGAAATCATAGCTGTTGCGGATCGTATCCAGGAACCGGTATAGAGGCTCGCTCACCGCCGCTTCGCTGAGTCTCTTCGACTTCCACGGAGAGCTCTGCGAGAAGAACGACCAGCGAATTGAGTCGGCGCCGAATTTATCGATGATCTCCCAAGGATCGAGGACGTTGCCCTTGCTCTTGCTCATCTTGAATCCGTCCTCGTCAAGTCCGTGCCCGGTGACGACGCAATTCAGAAACGGCGCCTGCCCGTGGATGATCGTACTCGTCGCAAGCAGGGTATAGAACCAGCCCCGAGTCTGGTCGATGGCCTCGGAGATGAAGTCGGCGGGGAAGTTCTCCTTGAATAGGTCCTCGTTCTCGAACGGGTAATGCCACTGAGCCGAGTGCATGCTCCCCGAATCGAACCACGCATCGATCACATAGGGAACGCGCTCAGCCTGGCCTCCACAACCTGAGCATTTCAAGATGACGCGATCCACATACGGACGATGTAGTTCGGCCGCGCCGGCAAGTTCCGGGTCGATGGCTCGTTCCACCAATTCGGCACGACTACCCACGCTGGTAACTTCTTCGCAATCCGGGCAAACCCACAGATTGAGCGGCGTTCCCCAGAAGCGATCTCGGGACAAGGCCCAGTCCTTCAAGTTAGCGAGGAACCCGCCCATGCGTCCTTCGCCAACATGCGACGGATACCAATGGATGGACGCATTGTTGGCGATCATCTCATCCTTCACCGCGGTAGTGCGGATGTACCACGAGTCGCACGCGTAATACAATAGCGGCGTATCGCAGCGCCAGCAGAACGGATACTCGTGCTCATAAAGGGCGGTTCGATAGACCAGCTCCCGGGCCTTCAGATCCTCGATGATTTGTGGATCGACATCCTTGACGAATTGACCGGCTCCCATCGGGAACTCGCTCGTGAATTTCCCGGCTAAATCGACCGGCTGGACGAACGGAAGTCCGACCTCTTGCCCCAACTGGTAGTCATCCTCACCGAAAGCCGAGGCGATGTGGACGATGCCGGTCCCGTCCTCCATGTTAACGAAATCGGCGGGGTAGACTCGATGCGCGGCCGGTTCCGTCGTGAGGACGTATGGTGGCTCGTACTTGAGTCCAACCAAATCCGAACCTGGGAACTCACGCAAGATTACAGCGTCCCCTTGCAGCACCTTCTCCACCAACGTCTTGACTAGTATCAGTCGCTCGTCACCTTGCTGAACCTCAACGTAGGTCGCGTCGGCGGAAACCGCTGCCGCCACATTGGCGGGCAACGTCCATGGCGTCGTCGTCCAAGTCAGCACTGACGTGCGAACGTCCTTCGATACCTTGAAGATGGAGCCGTCATCACTAACAACGGGCAGACGTACCGTAACCGTCAGATCCTCCACCGATTTGTAGCCCTGAGCCACTTCATGCGATGACAACCCGGTCCCACAGCGCGGGCAATAGGGCAATGTCTTATGGCCTTGATAGAGGAGGCCACGATCGAACATCTGCTTGAGTTCCCACCACACCGTCTCGATGTACTCGTCGGTGTAGGTGACGTAGGGGTCTTCCAGATCGATCCAGAACCCCATTCGCTCGATCATCCGCTCCCATTCGCCTTTGTACTTCTGGGCGGATTTCTTGCACTTCTCAACGAATCGCTCGACGCCGTATGCTTCGATTTCCGGCTTGCTATCGACGCCGATCTCTCTCTCCACTTCCAGCTCGACGGGGAGCCCGTGCGTGTCCCAGCCAGCCTTGCGGCCGACGTAGAACCCTTGCATTGTCTTGTAGCGAGGGAACAGATCCTTGTACACGCGCGGCATCATATGGCCCAAGTGTGGCCAGCCGTTCACCGTTGGTGGTCCTTCGAAGAACACGAACCGCGGATCGTCTTCTCTGATCTTGAGACTCTTGTCGAACGTCTTGTGCTCGGACCAAAATGCGAGCACCGCATCCTCGCGCTCAGCCGGGTTCCGGACGAGTTTGTCATACCGTTTCATCGCAATCTCCTTGCATCAAACAGAGCACTACATCCTTGAGACAACACCAAATCACAGAGAGAAAGAAAACAGGTTTGCCCCTTAGCGGGGCTCGGCAATATAGATGAGAAGTGGCTTATATAGCGCTTTTCTAGCATTCATCATGAATCACGCGCCATCTTAGCTACAAGAAATCGGGAAGTCAAGAGCGGAAGCGGATTTTGATTCTCGTTCATGAACCGCACCGAGCACGACATCTGTCCAGCGCATCCATCGGACCAAGGTTCGATCTTGTGATCCACTCCGATCCAGGCTTACGCTGCAAATGGATATACAATCGCCCCATGATGAACATACGGCTTCCAAGATTGTTCCGGTGGTTCGTTTTCCTATCCGCCATCTCCTTTGTTCTTTCCGGATGCCTCGGACCTTCCGGAGCCCCGGTGGCTGTCTTGTCGAGTGCCGTTGTCACCGGTTCCGCGCCGTTGGAAGTCGGTTTCAACTTGTCGTTCTCCACCCATTCCGCAGGCCTTGCGATCACATTCGAGCTGGATTTCGGGGACGGGTCCGATCAGATCAGCGGGGTCGAATTCGGCATCATTCTTCACCATACGTACGAATCGGGGGGAACCTATGAAGCCACGCTCATCGTCATCGATGAGGATGGCAAGTCGGACACCGATTCACTCACCATCACCGTAGATGAAGAGGGGCCGGAGATCGGAATCGAAGTCGGCAACACGGCCCCCGATTTCACCGGTCACACCACCGATGGCGGGGAAATCACCTTGTCGGATTATCGCGGGCAAGTGGTGTTGCTCGAATTCTGGGGAGCCTGGTGTCGTCCTTGTCAAGACAGCATGCCTCATCTCGACAACCTGGTTACGGAGTATGCGGATCAGGGTCTGGTCGCAATCACCGTGTCCACCGATATCGTGGAGCAGGACGCCATCGCCTTCCTGGCGACCAACGGCTACACGCAGTTCGTCAGCGTGTGGGAACCCGGGGGGAAGAACGGCAATTTCATCGACCTGTTGTATGGCAACGTTGTGCTGTACCCGACGACCTTCGTGCTGGACCGGCAAGGCGTCATTCGATCGGTGGGGCATCCTCTCAGTCTGACTGGAGCGATGCTCGAAATCCTTTTGTAGCTCCGCTAGGAAGGGGCAAGAGTCGGTTCAGCCTTGGCAGCCCGCTTGAGCCACAGGATCACACCCACAGACCCAAGCACGCCGACAAGACTGCCGAACGGAAACGCTACGCTCAATCCGAACAAGTCGACAACCGCACCGCAAACGACGGGTCCAATCATCTGCCCTGATGCAAACGCTGAACCGTGCAATCCGGCCAGCGTCGCCATCCCATGAGATCTTCCAAGCTCTGTTCGTATGGCAAGGATCGAAGCGCGAGAGAAGGCGGAAAGCATGCCGATGGAGAAGACGACGGCCATCACTCCCGTAAACGAACGGACAAACGGAATGAGCAGGAGCAGTAGTGGCGCGGCGAAGCTTCCCAAGATGATCTGCGGGTGGCGCGGCCAGCGGTCGGCCAGGAATCCGAATGGGATTTGAAACAGGCCTCCGGCAATGAAATAGGCCGACATAATGTAGCCTACTTGCGAGGCCGACCACCCCAGCACGGACACGGCAAACAATGGATAGAACGTATTGAAGCCCTGTCTCCAGAAACCACGGGTGGCCACATAGGTCAAGATGGCCTTGACTGCATCGTGCTTGGCGATCAGACGTAGCGGAATGATCTCTCGCTGGTGTTTGGCTTGCGTTCTCTTGACCCGAACATGATCGACCGGCAAGGTCATCGCCACCAATAGAAGCGAGAAGGCGCTCAAGATTCCCATAGCGGCGAAGGCGGCATGATACGACCACAAGTCCGTGAGCACACCGCCCAGCAACGGACCAAGCCCTACACCGATGAACATCGAGGAATAGAACAGGTTCATCATCCGTCCCTCTTTGCCCACCGGAGTGATGTCGCCAACGTAGCCTTGAGCAATCGGAGTCACCATGACCGAGGCCGCGCCTTGGATGATGCGCACCAGAATCAGCTGCCAAACATTACCGGCCAAGGAATAGCAGAGCGAGACCAATGCGAAGATTCCCAATCCCGCCAGGAGAAAACGCTTCCGACCAATTCGGTCGGACAATCGCCCGACAAACGGCCCCAGCAGTCCTCGAGACAGCGAAAAGGCGCCCATGATGATGCCGATAACCAGCCCACTGGCAGAGAATGTTTCGACATAGAGCGGAAGGATGGGGGAGATAATGCCGATCCCGAGCATGGCTACAGCCACGGCAATGAATAAGCTGGCAAACGTTTTCCACACGCCGGACGTCACCCCCACCCTTGCACACGTTATCCGGTCCAGCTGACGGAATCCATCTGCACGTAACGAAACACGCCTTCACAGCAACTTGCCTGTGCCAGTCCAGTTCCCAGCCCCTTTCTTTGAGGTCTTTCATACCTGTGAATCAGGATTTGCGTTGTGAACGAAGCATGCGACGTCTATGATCTGGCCATCTCTTTCCTACGAGGTCGAATATGAAGAGCACCTTCGCAAACATCGTATCGAGCTTGCCCTCGGAATATGCCGACCTTCGATTCGAAGAGAATCGCAAGATTCGCATTGCGTATGAGGGTAAGGAACTCACTCAAGTCGCCATCACGCTCACTTCGGGAGGACATGTGCGCGCCTATGTCAATGGCGGCAAGGCGATCTCGTCTTTCTCCGATCCAGGGCGTGCAAGACAGATTGCCGAAGCCACTTGTTCTTCCGCCGCTCTTGTCGGCAACAGCCGGGAGAAGAAACTCAAGATAGCGTCCGCTCCCGTTGTTACCGAAGATTTTCTCATCACGCCGACGCGAGATCCCCGCAAGGTTTCGCTCAAGGAAAAACTCGATCTCGCCACCCATTACAACGAGATGATCCTGAAGAATCCCAACGTCATCACCACTCAAACCGTGTATGACGAATTCACGTCGCGCCGCATCTTCGTGAATTCGGACGGCTCCGTCATCGAATACGAACTCGTCAACGTAGGCGTGTTCGGCATGATCGTCACCAAGAAAGGCGACGTGGTACAGCGTGTGCGGTTCGCCTTCGGAGGGAACACGGATTACACACCGCTGCTGGATCGTGAAGAGGACCTCCGGGAGCAGATCGCCAAGGCCTGCGAGCTATTGGATGCCGAGCCGGCCAAGGCGGGGGTGTATCCGGTCGTGCTCGATCCCTCGGAGTCCGGTGTGTTCATTCACGAAGCCTTCGGCCATCTTTCGGAAGCTGACGGGCTGCAAAACAACCCATCCTTCCGCGCCAAGCTTCAGTTGGGCACGACATTGGGCAAACCGATCCTTAGCGTCGCGGATGATGCCACGCTGCCGGGATTGCCGGGTAGTTACAAGATCGACGATGAAGGCGTTCGCGGCATGAGAACACCGCTCATTACGCAAGGCATACTCTCCGGACGCATGCACTCGCGGGAAACGGCCGCCGAATTCAATGAGCCGCTGTCCGGAAACATGCGCGCCGTCGACGTACAGTTCACCCCGATCGTGCGCATGTCCAACATCCTCATCGAGGCGGGAGATTCGACGTTCGACGACATGATCGGCTCCATCGACAAGGGCTATTACCTCGTCGGTGCAAAGGGCGGTCAGACATCGGGCGATCAATTCACGTTCGGCGCCCAATGGGGCTACCGGATCGAAAACGGCAAGCTAGTAAGCATGGTGCGCGACATTAACATGTCCGGCGAGTTGTTTTCCACGCTCCAAGCCACCTCCATGATTGGGAATGACGTTAGATTCGGAGAACGTGGCGGATGCGGAAAGGGGGGCGCCGGCCCCATGCAGATGAACCGAAAATCCGGGAAGGGATCTCCCCACATCAAAATCGACGCAGTCACGATTGGAGGCATCTAATGCACCCCATTATTGAAAGGGCCAATAGCGCGGTCGATCAAGCGGAGCTGTATTGGAATCGCGCCCATTCAATTGCAGTTCGATACGAGAATTGCCGACTGCAACAGGTCATGGAAAACGATGTCTCGGAAACCTCGTTACGTGCGATCAAAGACGGGAAGATCGGATCGGCCTATGCCGTGTTCCCGGATCAAGAGGGCCTTCTGGACAACGCGATCGCCGGAGCTAAATACGGCGACCCGGTTCAATTCTCGTTCACGGGATCAGCCGACTATCCGGACCTCGTCAGCTATGACGAGAATGCCGCGCGATTGCAGTCCTCCGATCTGATCGAGCTGTGTGAAACGATCAAGACCAAGCTGCAGAGGCAGCTGCCTGATGTCGCCTTAGGAATCGGCGCCAACCGTGTAAAGACCAAGTTGGTCGTCCAGACATCCAACAACGCGAACGCCGAAGCCGACTCCACCAGTGCCGGTTACTACTTCGGCGCACCATTCCACGGAGCCGGTATCGGAGTGTTCAAGTTCGAATCCGGCATCGCACCGCCCGTAGTCAACGACCGGCTGCTGGATGAATTCGTGGAGTGGTACAACTGGGGCGCTCAGACGTCCACTCCATCAACCGGTCGACTTCCCGTTATCCTCACACCGCAAGCCGCGTTCTTGATGATGATGCCGCTGCTTGCCGGTGTCAGCGGCGATGCTGTGTGGAAACAAACATCTCCATTAGCCCCAAGAATCGGCGAACACATTCTTTCCGAGAAGCTGACCATCCACGATAACCCTCTCTTGGCGGGCAGCACAGACGCCCGCGCTTTCGATGATGAAGGCGTACCTTGTGCCAAGCGTGTCATCGTTGAGAACGGCGTGTTGAAGAATTTCATTTTCGATCAGCGCATAGGCGCGGTTATGGGCCGCCCATCCAGCGCCAATGGCTTCAAACGCACGATGTTCGGCAGTGGCAACGAAACCGCCATCAATCCATGGTTCTGCTGCCCGACTATCGAACCGGGCGACACCTCGTGGCGCGATCTGATGAAGGGCATCAAGGAGGGGTTGCTGATCACCGGTGGCATGGGATTCCATTCCGGAAACTATCCCCAGGGGCAATTCGCCGTCCAAGCTGTTGGATTTCACATCATCAACGGCTCCGTGGTCGGTCGACTCGACCAAACGATGATCTCCGGCAACATCTACACGGATTGCCGGAAGATCAGCGCCGTCAGTCGCGAAACGGGACCATGCGGAGGATTTCTCCCGCTCGGAGAGGCGCCCTACATCCTGATCGATTCACTCCAGGCTGCCGGGAAATAGACTTTCAACAGCGCGGACGGAAGGCGCCTTCTGTCCGCGCTTCGCTTATTGGAGCTATTGCGGGTTGCCGAATCGCCGGTCCTTCGGTATCTTCAGTTCTATCTACGCCACCACCGGAGGAAGCGCATGCTGCATGTTCTGGAACATCCTCTCATCCAAAGCAAACTCACCTTATTGCGCGACGTCAACACAAAGAACGAGCCGTTCCGCCGGCTACTTGAAGAGCTGACTGCGTTGATGGTTTACGAAATCACGCGCCAATATCCGTTGCGCGATCGAGCCATCAACACTCCGCTTGAGCCAATGACAGGCCGCGTCTTGGACGCGAGCATTGTTCTTGTACCCATCCTTCGGGCCGGCACCGGCATGTTGGGCGGCGTGTTACACCTTGTGCCGATGGCCAAGGTGGGACATATCGGGCTGTTTCGCGATCCCGTCACGTTGAAGCCGGTGGAATACTATTGCAAGCTCCCTCCCGAACTACCGGACGCGCATATCATTCTTGTCGATCCGATGCTGGCTACTGGAGGAAGCGCCATTTCGGCGACAGACATCATTAAGCACGAGGGTGGGAAAGACATTCAATTCCTGTGTTTGGTGGCCGCGCCGGAGGGCATCGAGGCTTATGCTTCCGTGCATCCTAATGTGCCGATCTATACGGCGGCTGTCGATCGTCAGCTCAACGAGAAGGGGTACATCTTGCCGGGACTAGGCGATGCGGGAGATCGAATCTTCGGAACGTAGCTGAGCTGGGGGGATTATGGAAAGCGATATTCGCATCATCGAGACGTTGGTCGTGCACGAAGAAAAGGCGCGTCAGCGTCTTGGGAGTATTTACCGAGACGCATTCGAACGCTTGAATCGAAGAACCCCGATTCACCATGGCGGCTATGACTCCGTGCAATTCGACGCCATCCTGTTGGATGATGATTTCACGAAATTTCTCGTCTATGCCGGCAACAAACTGGTTGGCGCCACGTTGATAACCAACGTGCTGACCAAGGTCCCGTGGGTCAACGCCGGCTATTTTAGGGCTCACTACCCCAATCGATACGAAGAGGAGAAGATCTACTTCCTTCCGGCCGTTGTGATCGATCGCGAGCACCAGGACCTACGGCTGATCGGA
>DAOVHV010000064.1 GCA_030671645.1 bacterium
CGTCGTGGCGTTGCTGGCGGTATTGTTCGTTTGCGCCGCTCTCCGGTCCCCTGATCCAGACAGGCGTATTGACCTCTGTGCTAAACGACGACTAGACTGGGTCTATGGACGAAGCTGGCTATAGCGGCGGCCGTAGGCCGCACTGATCAACGGTTCGAGGAGGTTGCTTCATGCACGCAATTGGGGGAAGGGTACTGATTGTGCTTCTGGCAGGCACCATCACCTGCAGTGTCGGCGTCTCACTCGCGGCGCAGGATGAAGCGATGTCGGGCTACGGGACAGCCACGATTGACGGCACGAAGGCGTCAGGCGAGTGGGATGGCGCAGCGATGTACGAGTTTGATGCCGTGCTCCCCGCGGCATCAGGCGGTGGCACAGTGCCTGCTTCTCTCTACGTGATGAACGACGCCGTCAACCTGTATATCGGGTTGGAGGTGTTTCTTGACGCGGTGGATGAGGGGCTTGTTGACTTCTATTTCGACAACAACGACGACGGCCTAAGGGAGTCGGGAGACCTCAATGTCACGCTCTACGCGAGTGGAGGCCTCACCAGCTACAACTGGGTTGAAGAAACGATGGCCTGGAACTACGATGCAGACACGGAGAGAAGCAGTGCCGTCGGGAACACAGATACGTTCACGTTCTACGAATTCTCACTGGCACTTGAAGACCCGACAAGAGGGCAGGGCTTCAGCCTCGTTGCGGGAGATCGTGTTGGGCTGCGCCTGGTGCTGCTCGTAAAACCGGCGGGATCTGACGGCGAGTGGAGCTTTGTTCCGGAAGTCGCCTTCTTCCACGTCCTCATCGTGCCCGGAGCCGAGGATCAGGCAGAGGAGTCGGGCTAGCCGGCGCATGTTTCGTGATGATGCCCCTTTGCTCATCAAGGCCGCGATCGGGGATTCCTTGAACCTCAAACTGGTCGAGACCCTTTATGCCGCTGGTGTCGAGAAGGTGGGCATAGATCGTTATCTCGACCGTGCTTCCAAGCCAGGACAAAAGCCGGCGAGCTGGAGCAGAGCGTCGCAAGAAATGGTTGGCACAGGTGTAAACGGATGGGCTGCACTGGCACGTGTTGGAGGTGGGCATGAAGATCCTGGCAATCAATGGTAGTCCGAAGATGGACAAAGGAACGACCGCGGCCATTTTGAATCCGTTTCTCGAGGCATTGGAAGAAGCGGGCGCTGAGGTCTCGCTGTACTACACGAGCAAGATGTCGATCAAGCCTTGTCGTGGTTGCTTCGCGTGCTCCATCAACGGAACCCGGGTTTGCTGGCAACAGGACGATCTGACTGACATCTACTCAGAGGTGACAGACGCGGATGTATGGATCTTCGCGACGCCCGTCTACGTGAGCGGCCCGACGGGGCCTCTCAAGACCTTCATCGACAGATTGCTGATCCCGCTCGGGGAACCCGGGTTAAGCCTTGTCGATGGCCGCTGCCATCACGCCATGCGAGACGACGTGAAACGGGGGAAGGTCATTCTCGTCTCCAGCTGCGCATACTGGGAGCTGGACAACTTCGACCTGCTCGTCTCTCAGTTCGAAGCACTGTCCGGACATGCTGAGAGGACGTTCACAGCCAGTTTGCTTCGTCCTCATGCGCCTGCGTTTGAGGCCATGCTCGGGGAAAGCGAACAGGCGGACGATGTGGTTCATGCCGCGCAGGAAGCCGGTATGCGTCTTGTGCAGGACGGCGTGATTCCGGAAGCGGTGCAGGATCGAATCAGTCAGCCACTCGTGCCTCTCGAACCCTATGTCAAAGCAGGAGCGGGAGCCGCAAGCTGATAGCCGGTGCTCCCGCACGACTGTGGAGAAGACGAATTAGCTGTTTAGGATTATCTTGTAAACATCAAGAGGTTGCTCTCGCCCTCGTAGCTTGGTCGACCGCATTCTCTCCATGTCTGTTACTCCGCGTAGGAGTTCGTGCGTGGCGTCCGAGATGAGGATCTCGCCGGCTTTGGCAAGACCTTGAAGTCTGGCGGCTACATTCACGGCGTCGCCAACGACTGTGTAATCCATGGCTTCTCTTGTCCCGATATTGCCTACGACAACTCGTCCCACACTGATGCCGATTCCCAATCCAAGCTCGCGCAGGGCCGATTCTGTTGCACTAGTCCAAAGGTTTGCGAACGCTCGTTGCATCACCAAGGCTGCATCGACGGCTCGTTGAGCGGCATCCGCGATGTCGCTCACAGGTTCGAAAAACGCGAGAAACCCGTCTCCGATGTATTTATCAAGGATCCCTCGATACACACGGAGTGGTACGACAAGTTCGGTTAGGGTTCGATTAAGGACGGCAACGACATCTTTGGGATCGCGATGTTCGGCGAATCCGGTGAATCCGCGAATATCGGCGAAAAGCACGGCAACGTCCTGGGCATCGCCTCCCAACTCTGCGTGCCGTTGGGGATCCTCAAGCAGTCGATGACAAACTTCTTTCGACATGTATCGTTGCAGGGTTGATTCGAGCAGCATATTTGCGCGCTTCGTTTCTTGATGTGCCTCTCCGCGCATGGCCAGCCATCGTGAGAAGTACCATGATCCGCTTCCAAGAAGAAGGATGCCAAAGGCGTTCCAGCCGGCCAATTGAAGTGCTCCTGATAGCCTTACGGATCGTAGCATCGGCGCGGACACCCACGATATGTTTTTCCAGACGTCATACGTAGATGTCTCAATCGGTTGGAGTGCGAAATCCCATCCCATGATGTCGCATAGCGCTACCCCGGCTGCCTCATAGGGTACCAGCGTTTTGTATGTGAAGAGACCGGTTGAGCTTTCGAATTGCCCCGCTTCGGAAGAGACAATCCTCTCCCACTCCTGCGAGAATGTCTCCGAGAGATTGTACCCCTGGCTCCCCGGCAGCATGAAGTCCCATCCGCTTTCGGAAGAGAAGCCATAGGAAAGATTCCCGTTCAGATCGGCGAGAAGAGGTATTGCCCATGGATCCGGATGGCTGTTCGCAAACGCATCGAGTAGTACGGACCCGGCGAGATTCAGCAGCAAATACCCGGTAGCAGTCTCCTCGCCTCCGATCTGAAGCGCGAATCTCATCACCGGGTTTAATGGCATCTCGACAGTTCCGTTCTCCATGTTTAAGTCAAGCGGAGATACGTAGACGGAATCGCTGGAGCACTGCGCCATCTCTTGGAAGTAATAGCGATCGCTCTTGTCCTGAAGGTCCTCCGTGGCTACTGCGACGGCATGACCATTCACGTAATTCACTCGCACGAGCTCCATTCCGGTTGCGGATAAGACGCGAATCTGATGGTAGATCTCACGATTGCGGGAGAACGCAACCAGTTCCTGTTCCAAGGCAGCTTTGTTCGAATGGCTGCTATCGCGAAGGAAGGGATCAATCTCATTCAGGCTGGCTAGAAACAAGACATCGGATACGGAGGTCTCGATGATTCTCGTGACTGCATCTTGCCGCATGCCGAGCGCGTGCTGTTCATCATCATGCAACATCGCGATGCGGTGGCGTGCTGCATCCTGATGGAGAAGGACGGAAACCGCGATCAATAGGCCGCAGGAAGTCAGCAGTAGCCCACTGAACAGCGGCATAGCTCTTGCGTACCACCCCTTGCGTTTGATCTGTATCTCCCCTTGCGTTTGTCGAGTAGAACTTGAATCCGTTCGATCAGCCCGCTTGTCTAATGGGTTTCAGAATCCAGTTGCCCCAGATACGTGCCGTGCCAAGTATGAAGCCACACCTCTCCTGTGAATCCATTGACTGAGAGCATGCCTGCGATGTGCCCATCGCGTAGGGTATGAAGCGTGTAGTAGCCGTAGAAGGCGGCCGCATGATGATCCGCTGCCAGTTCTGAGTTCACTCGACTGAGATACAGCTCAGCAGCTTCATGTGCATCCTCTTCCGAGAGAGTCATGTTCGTACCGTCATTGTTGGAACCAAGAAAGCTGCCACGTCCCATGCCCATCATGCCTTGAGCCATGTGCCCGTATTTCAGATTCCACATCATGTTCGGTCCGGGTTCTGGAGTTGCCATCCCTGAACGGCGATCGATGAGGAATTCAAAAGCGTAGCGTCCGGAGATTGGTTCTTCGACTTCGACATAGTAGTGGTTGTCAAACTCCATAACCTCGGCGATCGCAAGGCCTTCAAATCGATAGGAGGCGATGTATCGCTCGGCGATTCCTTCCACATCAACCTCTCCTATGACGTTGTCTGTTGATGAGGCGCCGGATCGGGAGTCGTTCCAGCATCCCCTCGTCCACCCAAACCGAGTTCCGCCGTCCGCATGCGCCCATCCGACGATAGCCAAGAGAACAATCGTAAGTGTGCCTACGATTGCGAAAATGGCGATCCACCGATGCTTCCACCTGGCCATGAGAGTACCTCTTTCGTACCTAATTTGGATTCCTGTATCAACAATAGAATGCGGGATCCGTATGTAGGCATGGTGGTGCCGGTGTGAAGAAATCATGATTCCCGGCAGTTCCAAGTGCTGTGCCTGTCCGATGCAGTCCAGAGCGGCAACCTTGACCAGAATAGGGGAAGGGAAGCAGCTGATAGGCTCGATTCTTCGGGTGTGAACGCGGCTTCCTGCGCAACGGTGAGTTTTAAGATACATTAGTCCGATTATCCGTTCCAAAGGAGATCCAATGAAGCGTTTACCCATTCTCTTGCTGTTCATCGTCGCGACGATTGCAGGGACAGTGCTTGCTGACCCGGTGATTCAGGTTGACGATGCTGTCTACAACGTGACCATTCAGGCCGGATTCCTCATTGAGCACACCTTCATGTTGTCGAATGCTGGTGATGAATTGCTGATCATATCGGATGTTGTCCCGTCATGCGGGTGCACAACGGCGACACTGGAGACCTACGAGCTTGAGCCCGGTCGGTCGGTCGAGCTTCCCATCACGATTGATACTACGGGGTTTTCGGGACTGGTCCTGCGTGTTATCGACGTATTCTCGAACGATCCGGTGACTCCGATCTTGACGCTGACCATCAACATCGACGCACCTGGGCCGGTGGGACTGACGCCGGCCCAGGTGGCGCAACGCGACTTCCTGAGCTTCTTCTACGTGTTGATTGACGTGCGGACGCCGGGCGAATTCGAGTCGGGACACCTGTTCGGATCGATCAACATTCCAGTCACCGAGTTTCAACAGAGTCTTGATGCTTGGACGCCGCTCCTACCGAAGGATGTTCCCTTGATCCTGTACTGCAAGGGAGGCTTTCGCAGTGCGGTTGCCGCCCAAATCTTGTTCGATGCCGGATTTGCGAACGTGATCGACCTACTCGGCGGCATGGATGAATGGGTCGTTACATATGGCGACGGGTATCTGTTCGATCCGTTCTAGGCGCTGTAGGCAATCCTAGAAGCTCCTCTTAACGAATTCAGAACTGCGCAGGCTTGGATTCCTGCGCAGTTCTTGTCATTCCCAATCCAGAAGCCGTTGCTCGCCCTCGAGACTTCTGATATCGGTTACATCTTGACTCACTTCCAGGCAGCCCAAGTATTCCCTGCTTTCGTTTCGTACGGCGAAGTACTGGATGAGAAGAAATCGGCCGTCTAACTGAAGCCAGAACCTGGCAGTGTCTCGAGAGCCTTCCTTGAAAGCTCCCAGGATCTTGAGAACGGTATCCACACTCTCGGGCGGATGACAGTTGGCGACGCTCCGCCCAATCACAGCCGGCGATCTTGGGAAGATGCGATCGGGACTGTCGGAGTAGAACTGCACCCGTCCCTCGGGATCGACGAAACTGAGATCCACCGGCAAATGGGTGAGCATGCGGTCGAGTTGCTGTTGCGTCAGCTGGCCGGTGGACAAGGAGATAGCCCCGCTTGAACCGTCGCTTGCATCGACTGATGGATCGCGCCGATCAGGGCTCCATTCCGAAGGCGTTCCGAACGCATATCCGATCTCGTTGTCTCCGCGCCGCATCTCGCGCCACTCCGAGGCTGTCAGCTTCTCCAAGGCAAGCGGGAAGAGGATCTTCTCTTCTTTGTAGATCATCTCGGTGATGGTACGGGCGACTTCGGCTGCGTCTTCCCTCGCTTCGACGAGGCGGCCGCCGTCGGCCTTCTCTTTGAGCGCGCGCAGAGTCGCCCGGATTTCATCGTGGATGCCCCACATCACTTGCGTCGGGCCGGTGACACCGTGCCGCTCCAAGTACGGAAACAGTTGGTTCTCCTTGCGAAGATAGTGAATATCGATGACGGCCAATGCATCCAATCGTTCGGCGAGTGAAGCAGC
>DAOVHV010000080.1 GCA_030671645.1 bacterium
ATCAATTCCAGGATTGGAACATCCTGCCGAAACACAAGGGCTCTTCACCATGAAGAATATGAAGCCCTTATGGAAGGCAAAACCGCACTGCCTTGAGTACGAAGCTCGAAGCTTCTTCTTACCATGAAGCGCTTGAAGGAAACCCCGACACTGCCTTGGACACGGAGAATCGAAACTTCGCATTTCTTCAACGAGCTAGCTCATGGCATAGCTCGCTCCTTCATGGTTCATTCGCTTGTATGGCAGCTACCCATTTTCTTCATGGTTAGGAGTGTCTAATCACACAGCTCTGTCAACAAGAGGCTTGAAGCGTCAGCCAATTGCGAAACTGGAGAAGTCAGGAGTTCGCTTGCCTCTCGGGTCCTGTTCAGAAGATTGTTACTGTTGAGCTACTGATCGTCCGGCTCCCGCAAGGAGGAAACGGCCTGCCACAAGGGAGTCAATCGAACGAACGCGGCATAGAACGTGATGCCCACCAGCGTCGGAGCGAATACGGCCAACAGCCGCGAATGATCGCCAATCCAACTTCGCGTCAGGGCCGTTACCGCGAACAAGCCTGCGCATCCTAATCCGATCCAACACAGCTGACGGATGGAATCTCTGGTAGCGCCTCGTTTTCGCAACAGAATGATTCCCAGCAAGAGGGCATTACAAACTCCAGCGATCGCCGTGGCCAAAGCCAATCCGGCCTCTTGCATGGACGAGATCAACAGCAGATCCAAGGCAATATTCACTCCCACAGCCAGCATTGACGCCAACAGAGGAAATATAGGCTTCCCTCGTGCATAGGAAGCTCGGGTCAGCACATACACCCAGCCATAGGGCGCCAATCCGATCAAGTAGTAGGACAACACGCGAGACGTTCGTAGCGTATCCGCGGGAGTGAACGAACCATGTTCGAACAGCAGCCGAACGATGTCGGGGCCGATCACAAGGAGGCCGACCATCGCCGGCAACAGGACCAAGGCACTGGCCACGATCCCTTCGTTGAGATACCCAGAGAATCGATCCTTGTCCCGTCGCGCCCAGGCCTGAGAAAATCGCGGCAGCAAAGCCGTGGCCACGCTGACGGCGAGCATACCAAGCGGTAACTGGAACAAGCGCATGGCGTACTGCAAGGCAGAGATTCCCCCGTCGCCCAGGTGAGAGGCCAATTTGTAGTCGACCATCAGATTGACTTGCGTCACGGCCAGCGTAAGCAACGCTGGAGCCATCAGCCAGATCATGCGGCGGATCCGAGGATGTATCGGAAGGATTCGAAACCTGAACCGAAATCCGACCTTTAGAAGGACCGGGATCTGGGATATCAGCTGTGCGGAGCCTCCGATCAGCACCCCGATCCCCACTCCAAGGATCGCTGGATCCGTTCGAGGGGCCAGCACGAGAATCCCCAGCAACATACCCACGTTGAACCAAACCGGAGCGAACGCAGCCGCGAAAAATCTGCGGTGGGCATTGAGAATGCCCATAACAACGGCAGCGATACCGATAACGGCGATGAACGGGAACAGGACGCGTGTCAGCCTCACCGTCAGAGCCAGTTTGCTGGGATCGAATCCACTCGCCAAGAACGGCACGTACCACGGCGCCAACATGATGCCGAGAACGACAACGAAAGGGAACAACAGGATCAGCCAGGAAATCAAGTTGGATGCGAAGGCGTCTGCGGATGCAGAGGCACCCGCAGACGTAGAAGATTCGCGTAGTTCCGTGTACACGGGAACCATGGCCGTGGAAAGGGCGCCTTCGGCCAGCAGTTGCCTCAAGAAGTGAGGGACGAAGAAAGCGATGAGAAAGGCATCATAAGCAGCTCCTGCGCCGAAGCGGTCGGCAATGGCCACGTCGCGAAACAAGCCCAACACCCTGGAAATGGCGGTGGCCGCCGCTATCAGCAGAACGTCCCGGGCCAGTCGCTTCATGGAGTGAGTGGAATGAGGCTGAGGGCCAATCGGATCGAATCTTGAGAACCCAATTGGAATGTGCCAGATGCACTGGAATAGGCGATCGCATTTCGTCCGCACGACGATAACAAAACGGCGTCCTTGACAGTGGTTGGCAACGAGTACAGAACTTCGACCAGGTTCCACGGATCCGCTTCGGGGTCATCGGCATCGTGCCCCGAGAAGGCCAACAAATACAGGCCACCTTGCCAGTCGCAGGCCAACACCGTTCCACCGGGAAACCCGGACACCTCATCATGCTGATCCTCGCTGAGGGCAACGACACCGTCACCTATCATCATTGGACCCGCCGAAATCGCATGAAGATACGTTCCCTCGGCATGCAGGAATTGGCAGACCAGCTCGATCGGGTCGCCCAGTTGGATCAGCGATAGCCTCGCCTTGGCCTCCCCACTGGCCACCACCAGAATGGCAGATGAATCCGCAGGAACAAAGGGACCTTGGTAAACAGAGACCACACGATTCTCTCGAATCTTGATGACAATGAACGAGCCGGGAATGCCCCGCGCGATGCTGCCCGTGTATCCAGGCGCATAGGTTACGACCTCTCCATGCGCCAGTGGACGATTGACACCATCGGCCGCAATGACCCGGCCTGCATGCTTGATGCCGACAGAGGAGAGGGAAGAAAACGTCGTCCATCGGCCGAATAGATCGATGGCCAATACCTCCAAGGGCGTGTCGGGGACAAGATAGGGAATTCCGTTCATGATCAGACATTCCGTATGCGCCGGATCCCAGGGACAATCGACCGAGATCGCCAAGGTCGCTCCGTTTTCCTTCAGAATGGCATCAAGGCTCGCGGTCGCTTGATAGCCACTCGCCGAAACAGTGGGGGCCAAGCGAAAACGATCACGCCATGACTCGACATAGACGTAGTTCACTGATCGTGTCTTGGAGGCATCCGACCATTCGCGTACTGCGATGCCGTTGCTCAATTTGATGATCGACTCGTGAAACGCCTCCTCCGCAACGCAGATCGTCAGCGCATAGAAATCGTCTGTTTCCAGCTGCTCCGTACCAAGAATCGTTCCGGGTTCCAGCGAAATCGACAACTCAACACCACGATTCGAGCCCATAATGCGCACGTCTTGGATGTCCGATTCCCCAACCCTGATCAACTGAGGATCCACAGCCAATAGACTGTGAGGCCAATGCAAGCGCAGGATCACCGACGCCCCCTGCCGGGATACAGCAAGCACATGGGGGGAGAATCCGGTCAACCGCACGGTCACCCGATCAGGCGAAGCCTCTATCTCCACGATCTCAGGGCGCTGGGTTTGAATGTAGATATCACCACCCACTCGGTGTAACTCTCCGTCCACCAATCTTAGGATCCAATCGAGCGAAACGTAGGCTGTGCCGTCCTGAACGAAGAACAGGACTTCATCGAACGCTTGTCGAAATCCGGCTCCGCGAAGGATGATCCGCCCTTCGGAGTTCGAGATCTCAAGACCGATGAGTGGACCGAATTCCTCCAATGGAACGAGGATGGATAGCTCTTGCTGGATGATGGGATGAATAAGAGAAAGCGGCTCCTCATTGAGATAGAGGAGCCCGCTTTGTGCAAAACCGGCAATCGAAGCGGCAAGGCAAAGGACAACGAGAACTCCCCCTACCCCCCGGTTGCGCATTCGACCTATTCCTCCTTCGCATCCTCCTCATTGACTTGGATGCGGACTTCCACGGAGATGTCCTTATACAGCACAATAGTCGCAGTATGAGGGCCGAGCGTTTCAATGGAGTTCTCCAAATGAACGCGGGCAGTCTCGATGTGTTCCCCAACAAGCTCGCCGATCTGCGTCACGATATCTTCGATACGAACCGAGCCGTACAAACGGTCATCGTCGTGCGCTTTCCGTTCGAAGGTCAGTATCTGATCCGCCAACTTGTCACGTAGCAGGAGAGCCTTTTCTTCTCTCTTCATCAGTTCAGCCGCGTGCGCAGCACGCTCCTTGGCGTATTGCGCCACGTTATGCTCTGTCGGTTCAATGGCCAGTCCTTGAGGAAATAGATAGTTGCGCGCGTAGCCGTCGGCAACCGTGACAACTTCCCCAACATGGCCCAAACGCTCTACTGTTTTGGTCAAAAGCACCTTAGCGATCGTAATCACCTCTGTCTTAATTCCGCGATATTGTAGAAAGCCAGCTTCGCTACGTCAAATTACGCTCCTGATCCCGCTTTACGGCCATGATATACTGTCATTCGATGACACAGGACAGCGTTACGACACATCACGAGCGGCGCGTTCTCGTCATGGGGATCCTCAACGTGACTCCGGATTCATTCTATGACGGCGGTCGCCTATTCGATGTGGACGCCGCTATCGAAGCGGGCTTGTCCATGATCGAAGACGGTGCTGATCTTCTTGATATCGGCGGTGAATCCAATCGCCCGGGGGCCGGTCCGGTGTCTCCACAGCAGGAGCTGAGCCGCGTCTTGCCGGTACTGGAAGGCCTCCGAGCCAAGACCACGATCCCCATTTCCATCGACACGACCAAAGCGTCGGTGGCCCAAGCCGCTCTTCATGCAGGCGCCGATATCATCAACGACATCACCGCCCTGCACTTCGATCCCGAAATGGCGCGGACCATTTCCGAGTCCGGCGCCAAGGTTGTTCTGATGCACATGCAGGGAAAGCCGCAGACCATGCAGCAAGAACCGCACTACGACGATGTGGTGATGGAAGTGCGCGATTTCCTGACAGAACGAGCCGAGTACGCGCAGGCAGCCGGAATCCCGCCCGACCACATCATCCTCGATCCGGGCATCGGTTTCGGAAAACTGTTGGAACACAATCTGGCATTGCTTCAGCAGCTTCCCAAACTCACTTCTTGCGGTTACCCTGTTTTGGTCGGGCTTTCGCGCAAGTCGTTTCTCGGCCAACTTCTTGACCTGCCCGTGACCGAGCGATTGGAGGGAACGATCGCCGCGAACACGACCGCCATCCTGGGAGGAGCGAGTATCATTCGAGTCCATGATGTGAAGGAGGGAAGGCGAACGGCAGATGTGGCCGTTCGCTTAAGAATATGAGTTTGGATATTCGAGAATTCGTCGCCGCGCCAGGACGGCGATTCCCGGTCGGTTTTCGACTAACGCCACCCGTAGAACTGTTTGCTGACTGTGATTGGACTGTCGACCAAATCCACGCCGCCGGGGAAGCATTTGCGCAACTCTCAACACTCTATCTGGAAGTCGAACTCCACGCCAACATCACTCAACTCTGTCGGCGATGTCTGAAAGCGGTCCGCGTAACTGTTGACGTGTCCGAGCCATTCGAGTTGCAGATCCAGCCCAACTCGGATCTGGTTGACCCCTTACCTACGGCACTTCAGATGATCCAGACCGCGCATGACCCCCACGTACTGTGTAGAGAAACCTGTCTCGGCTTGTGTCCGATGTGTGGAGTCAATCTCAACGACGATCCGGACCATGTTTGCCGTGAATCGGATTCCAATCGCCAGACCTTGCGGGATTTCCTTTCATGACCCGTGAGTTGGTCGCCATCGGCTTTGATCCCGGCCTGGCAACGACTGGGTATGGCGTCATCCGCATGGCAGGGGGGAAATGGGAGGCCATCGCCGGCGGCGTCATCAAAACCAAGAAAGACACGCCTCGGGCCGA
>DAOVHV010000138.1 GCA_030671645.1 bacterium
ACGCATTGCAGCTCCGCGTTGCGCATCGGAAAGGAGCGAATATCCGGAGACATGGAGATGATCCGCCCCCTGCAGGAGCGTCTCGGAAACCCAGTCCGGCGTGAGGCCGTCATTGGCGCCGCGAGAGCACACCATGCTGCGTTCGTCTTCCCGCTGTAGTGCCAACACGGCTCCGGAGGCCGAGTCCGTGCGGCGAAGGTTGGGCGTTACACCGGCTTGCACCAACGAAACCTCCAACAAGTCGCCGACCAAATCCTTGCCTACAGCTCCGATGAAGGTCACGGATGCCTCCAGCCGCGCGGCCGTACGAGCGAACGTGCCGGCCGATCCTCCGGGTTGAACGGTAATCGCGTCGCGAACTTCGTCACCAGGAGGCAGAGTTCCTGGGAAGTGGGCATGAATGTCGAGGTTCAGGTCGCCGAGAACGACAATCCGAGTCATTCGGGATTGCGCAAACTGGCGATCGCATCCACCATCGCCTTGACACGCTCGACATCGACCGGTGCGTCGACTCGTCCGTCTTCTTTGAGCACGGTACCCACAATGAACCCGTCAGCCTCACGATAAGTGGCCACATTGTCGATGCGGACGCCGCTTCCGATCAACACAGGAAGGGAGACAGTCTGTTTGACGGTTTGGAGATCTTCAGGCGCCGTGCGACGGCCGGTTCCGATGCCCGATATGATCAACGCATCGGGCCGGTTGCGCTCAGCGTCGAGAGCGGCTTCTTCCAGGGACGTGAGATGGGCGGCATGCTTGACATGTACGTCGGCCAGGATCAGCGTCTCGGTACCCAGATTTCGCTGCAGCCAATGCAAGTCTCGAGCTTGTCCTTCGATCGTGCCTTGATCCGTGAACGCTACGCCGCAGAAGACGTTGACGCGAACAAAGGACGCGCCGGTGGCTGCGGCGATGGCGATGGCGGCCAGCCCGTCGTTGCGAAGCACGTTGACGCCGATGGGAATGTGGGCGCGCTCGACGAGAGTGTGAATGATGGTTGCCATCATGGCCACCGTTTCAACGGGTGCGGTCTTGGCATAAGGAGCGTCGCTCAAGTTCTCGACGAACACGGCATCGACGCCGCCGCTCTCCAGTGCGTACAAATCACGCAGTGCGGCATCGATGAGGGGTTTTGTCCCCTTGCGAGCGTAGCCGACGCTACCTGCCAGCGGCCGCAGGTGGAGCATACCGATCAACGGCTTCTTGGAAAGAAAGGAATCCATGGTGCGCAAAGGATATCGGGTTGCTTTGGGAATGCAAAGCGCGCAATTCGCGGCAAGGGCTTCACTCAAGGGGTGCTAGCGAACCCAGACCGTGACGAAATAAGTGTCAACAGGATCTTCGGGTTCCCAGGGTCTTCGATGTTCGAAACCAACGGTCACGGTGCCCGGACGCACGGCGCGGTAACGGAAGACGAATTCACCAGGTTCGCCTACCAGCTGACATCCCAACGTCCGATAGTCGTCTTCCTTGACGATATCGAGCGGAGTCCCGGCGAACGATGCCGGCTCGACTCGAACCCATTCATAGCCGGTGGAGGCATTCCCCATCAGCTGAATCTCTAGTAGATCGCCCACGTCCAACGTTTGGATCGAGCCGGAATCCGATTCGTCGAGAGTGATTGTAAACAAGGAGCAGCCCCACAATCCCAACAGAACAAGGAAGACAAGAACGGACAAGCTCACTCGCTTCTGGATCATCCTAAGCACCTCCGGTCCAGTGTAGTGAGGAACGTGAAATCGGGACAACTAAGGCGACGATGATGCATACACGGGCTGGAGTCCGATGATGGCCGGCCGCGATCGGTAAGTCGGAGGGATCTGACCGATCGCCCATCCGAGGCTGGTTGGTTCAAGATAGAAGTACAAGTCTCCGTTCCATTCGTAAGCCCGTAAGTCTTCGTGTTGCGGCGGGAGCACGCGGATTCCCACGGCCATGTGGCGTTCTTCCAGAAAGGCCAACAGTACAACGTCGAATCCCATCTGCTTGACAAGGGCCGCTGTCAAGATGGCGGCGTCTTCGCAATCCCCATTCTGATCGATCAGCATTTCGAGGGGGTAACGCGGATATTCGCATGACTCCCCGACATAGGGAATGGACTGTACCAATGCGATCACCAGGTTTAGTCGTTCCCATACGTTGAGTCCAGTGGCCGTTTCTTCGAGCTTGGACACGAAATTCCGCAGTGCGTTGTCGTCACGAGGATCGTTGACATAGACGTCATAAGCGGTGTAATCGAGCGTGCGCGTAAGCGACTTCTGAAGCTGATAGATGGAGGTGGGGAAATCGTAAGTGAAGGACCACGTTCTACCACCGTAGCTCCATGAATAAGTGCGCCGGATCGAATCACCCTGCGCGAATGCGTTCAATGTGAGCGCAAGCAACAGGACAGCGAAGAGGAGTAAGACCCACCTTGTGCGCGAAGAACCACCCGAAGATTTGAACACTGGCTTCCCCCTCGTTTGTTGAGTGATGAGCCGACGACCTCTTCGGCTGGTTGATTCACAGCGAGTCTAGCTGGGGAGTGTCAACTGACCGTGAATGAAGCATGAAGATCCGGTGTGCGATTTCTCAGAGGATCGAATCCAACCGAATACCGGACGGGGAATCGAGTGATGCTGGGAACAGCGAGTGTCCTACAGTAAGGATTCGATCATGTCAGACTGCACCAGATTGAGATGGCCGGTGAATTGGATTACGCCTTGATGATCGATCAAGAGTGCGTGAGGAATTCTGGAAACGCCGTACTCATTCATAGTCGGTTTCCCGATGGGATCGGACTCCCGAAGCGCCACGAACTGTGTATAACCGTTTTGAGCAAGATACTGCCACTCACCCTCGACATTGCGGTTGATGGTGATGGTGATGACGATCAAACCTCGATCCGCGAATTCTTCTCGCAGTTCTTCCAGATGAGGCATGGCGGCTCGGCATGCCGAACACGAACTCGTCCAAAACTCGACCAGCACCACGTGGCCGAGGAAGTCAGCCAGCTCGACAATCTCGCCCGCTTGATTCGGTAGGGAAAAAGCAGGTGCCCGCTGCCCTAAGCGATTGCCAATGGGAATATCGAGTGGAATGACAACGTCGGGAACAGTCGTCTCTCCTGGTGGCATTTGAGGCACGATGGGCTGAGCCAGATCGATGGTCTGCGACGTCAGATGCGATATGCCACCGTTGTCTCTCACCACCAGCGTGATGGTGTAGGTGGACACGCTGGGGAAGGTGTGGGTCTTGGTCACACCTGAGCCTGAGTACCCGTCTCCGTACAACCATTGATAGGAGACGATGGTGCCGTCGGGATCGTGCGACGCGGTTGCATCCAAGGTTAAGGTGGTTTGAGAACCATCCGCGGGAGTGCGGACCTCGAAGGTGGCAATGGGCGGCGTGTTCGCCATAGCAAGCACGAAAGACAGGACCACTCCCAGGATGATGAATACCGGGCTAAAACGATGCTTCACGTACATCTCCTCAGATCGTGCGAATACACCAACTCCCCCGGCGAGGCGATTGTACACCAAATTGAAGACGAAGGAGTCCAGTCCGCTCGCACGAGGTTTCCAAGTCCGATGGGGATGGTGAGATGATCAAGGAAATCAAGGCCAAGACCCTCGTTTCGCGAATCTCGGAAATCGACTCTATCTTTGGATTTCGATTTCAGTCTGAATCTCTACCCAGATTGTCAGCATCGATGCATCTATTGCGATTCGCGTAGCCAGTGCTATGGCATCGAACACTTTGACCGCGATGTCATGCCTCTGGAAGAGCAAGTGCAGTTGACACGCTGGACACGCTGGGAACAATCGCTGAGGAAGGGTCTAGCGTACACGTGATGACCAAATCCGATCTCATGGTGCGGGATATCGATCTACTACGGAAGATCTCGTGG
>DAOVHV010000053.1 GCA_030671645.1 bacterium
CCCGGTGTATTCCTTGATGAGGCCATACCCTGCGTAGTCGAACGAGAAGGGTTGTGGGATTTGCTCGGCAAAGATCGATTTGCTCCCCGCGTCGAGGACTACGATGCCTGCGCGAGGAGCGCTCATCACCGTAGCTAGAACGGAGAGCGCGCAGTCGTCAATCGAGCAGGCATCGAGCGAAACCTGCCGTACATCGTTGAATACGTACGTGCCCGGCCGGAACTCAGTGAGACCGGAGACGGTAGTGCCAGCAAACGCTGAGATTGCCGACCCCGCGCTGACAGTTCGGATGTCATGCCCGTCGGCGCGAAGTGCATCGGCCACCGACACCAATGTTTCCGCTGCACGGATCGAGACCTCTTCAAGGTCCGCCCGCGTTCGACACTGATAGACATGGCCTTCGTGAGTCAATACTCCGACAAGGCTGAGGCTCGATTGCGCTTTGATGAGGCGAGCCAGACTCCGTACCTTGGAGACGTCTTGGACACCACAACGATGTTGCCCGGTATCGATTTCGATCAGGACCGGGAGGGTGATCCCGGCCTTCCTGAAGACGTCCGCGGCTGCGGTAATGCCCACGTCACTGTCGACTACAAGTGAGACTCGAATGTTTCTCGCTAACGTGGCCAGACGCTGAAGCTTGGTCGGAACGACGACCTCAGTCGCTACGCAGATGTCCTCGATGCCGGCCTGGGCCATGACCTCAGCCTCGCTGACTTTGGCCACAGCAATCCCGCAGGCTCCCGAGGCAATCTGGAGTTGCGCGATTTCCGGCGTCTTGTGTGTCTTCATATGCGGACGTAGCAACAGGTTGCGGGATGCGATCAAGGCGGCCATTCGCTCGATGTTCGACTGCAGAACGGTACGTCTGAGCAGTAGAGCCGGCGATTCCACGGCGAAGGTCTTCATGTAAGCTTCCTTTCCTCTATCCGAGCTACGCGATCCCTGCGATCCCTGCAATCTCTGCGATAATGTAGGCCGCAGCTGCGAAGGATAGTGATTGAGGATTCATCGTGCGGCTCGGCTCACAGGCGAAGTCCTAGTGTCTCAATGGCGAAATCACGGGCGCCGAGTCGTTCCGACGCGGTTGTGCGCCCACGGCAGACCTCCGTGACGAGTTCGAATAGTCGCTTGGAGATCGACTCGATGGATTGGGATTCGAGCACGGCGCCGGCATCGAAATCCATATCCGCCGCGAGAGAGGAGAAGACAGCCGAGTTCGACGCAACCTTGATGACTGGAGCGATAGGGCTTCCGGTCGGGGTTCCACGACCGGTGCTGAACAAGACAAGATGGGCTCCGCCGGCGATCATTCCGGTCACCGAATGAATGTCGCTTCCAGGCGTGTCCATAATGACTAGCCCGTGGCAGCTCGGCGGGACCCCGTAAGGGATGAATTCGCGGACCGTCGAGGATCCCCCCTTGGCGATGGCCCCCATTGACTTCTCTTCAATCGTGGTCAACCCCCCGGCGATGTTCCCCGGCGTTGGTTGCCCGCCACGAAAGTCGATGCTGTACTGCGCAGCATCCGCTTCTCGACGCTGTACCGCATCGAGAAGCGCTTGGGCGACATCCGGGGATGCAGCTCGTGCAGCCAAGAGATGCTCGGCGCCGATGAACTCCGGCACCTCCGACAGAAGGGCGGTTCCGCCGGCGTTGACGATTAGATCGCATACGGCGCCGATCACCGGATTGGCTGTGATCCCCGACCACGCGTCCGACCCGCCACACTCCGTCGCTACCACAAGATCGCTGAAAGAGATCGGCTCTGGCGCCAGGTCTACAATTTGCTCGCGCAACGATTCGGCCAGATGTAAGCCGTCCCGCACCGACACAGCCGCCCCCCCGCATTCCTGAATGACGATATCTGCTGCCCTGAAGCCATCCGCAAGGAGGGATTCGGTCAGCTCGTGCGTCGGGACACTCTCGCAGCCAAGGCCGACCAAGAGTACGGCGCCGACGTTCGGGTGGCGCGCGTGCCCGTCAAGAATCCGAATCGTCTGCTGGAGATCCGCCCCGACCTGAGGGCATCCGCACGAATGGGCGATTGCGACGGCCTCGGGAATCTCACCAGCGATCCGCTCGGTAACTGAATTGGCACAGGCCACGGTGGACAGGATCAGTAGGTGGTTTCGTATACCCGCGCGTCCGTCGCATCGGCGATATCCGAGGAGCATCGATTGCGGGACATTCTGGTGCTCAGAGGTGGATGGGTGCGCGACGGCGGCATCGGGTACGGATAGTTGATCTTGCCTCGACGCCTCGGCTTGAAATCGCCGGCTATGCATGTTGTGCACTCCGACCCGATTACCCACCTGAATTGGAGTCGATGCAACCCCAATTGCCACACCATACTTGAGGATGGCCTCTCCTTCCGCGATGTCGAGAACGGCGACCTTGTGGCCAAAAGGGACGTCATTCACCACAAGAATGGGCTTGCCCTGTAGGGCGATAGTGTCGCCGGCTCGAAGAAAAGCCGGTGCAATGGCGACATTGTCACGCGGGTCTATTCGGATCAGGGATGCTCCGGGTGTGTTCTCATCGGTTGCCATCATGACACCTCCTTCGGAGGGCGGGACAGACACTTACACGAGATCCCCATGTCGCTCGCCTGTTCCGGCCAACATCGATTTCCCGAGATACACGATGATCGTAGCTGCAGCCTATTCTCGAATCGGTGTGGCAGATCGGGCTCGCAGATGAGCGGGCGGCAGAGCGATATGAAGTCAGCATCCCCCGCCTTCAACACGTCTTCCATGACGGGACGGCTTCGTAGACCGCCAACCAGAAGAATGGGAAGATCAGTTCGCTCTCGCGCCCGGCGTCCGAACTCCCGGAAATAAGCCTCTTCTGCTTCCTCGCAAACGGTTCGTATGTTGAGGCTCCGTCCCTGTGAGATGCCGCCACTAATCTCCAAGCCGTCAATCCCGAAATCGGCAAGTTGTTCGACCAGTGAGAGGCTCACCTCGAGCTGCAAACCGCCGTCAAGCTGATCGACCATCCCCAGCTTGATCAACAATGGATAGTCCGGCCCCACAACGTCACGTACTTTACGACAGGTTTCTTGAAGGAAGCGCATGCGTGACGACGGAGATCCGCCCCAGGCATCGGTACGTTGATTCGTCCTTGGGGAGAGAAACTGACTACCGAGGTAGCCGTGGGCAGAGTGGATCTGGATCGCATCGAAGCCTGCCGCCACGGCACGTTCAGCAGCACGGGCGAATGACGCGATGATCGCATGAATCTGAAGAGCACTGAGACGGGTGGCGGGACGGGCGGCAAGAGGAGGGTGAACGTCCGAAGGAGCATATGGAGTGGCGATATCTGCCGCCGCCTTCATCCCCGCATGGTTGAGCTGCGCAGCAATGAAGCCACCTTCGTCGTGGACAGCATCGACGACGAGTCGAAGTCCGCCAATCGCTGAATCGTCAGCGATCGCCGTCATGCCTGGATGTGCTTTTCCGCATGTGGAAACATACATGTGTCCGATGATGATCAGACCGGCGCCCCCGCGCGCCAAAGTGGCCAGCAGGGCGGCCAGCTCTGGCAATGGGACTCCAGTATCGTCAGCCAGTCGCTCGGCCGTTGCGGATCGGACAATCCGGTTCGGGATCTCAAGACTCCCAATTCGTGCCTGCGTGAAAAGCATACTCATGCGAACCTCCCGAACCACGGATTCTCCAAAGGGATTCCACTATTTTGAGAATACTCGTCGCAGAGGTTCATGTCCACTTGACGCCAAAGAGCGTCTAAAGTGCACGAGAGAAAGACTGTTTTGGGATCAATAAAGGGCAGAAAGGAACGGAAGTGGCGTGCATGGGGAATGATGCCAGCAAATGTTCTGTTTGAGAATATGTATCGGAAGATGAAATTGCTTGTCGCGATAAACGCGACAAGCTTGACGTCATATTGACCGTCCGCCAACATAGGGCGAGCCAATACGCCGTTGAATGGTCGAGTGTACTGGTGGCCCGAGATGTCGGGCCGGTGTTTTCCACAACAGCTACGGGGAGGAGCCAATGGGACAGAAGATCGTCAGTATCCACGGAAGCCCGCGTAAGAACGGGAACAGCGCGCTACTGGCGGAGCAGGTTGAAGCGGGTGCTCGCGAGGCCGGCGCTCAGGTCGTGTCGTTCTATCTGCACGGGATGGATATCCTCCCCTGCTCTGCCTGCGACGCCTGTCGCGACAGCATCGAGGCGAAATGTGCCATCGAAGACGACATGCAGTCTGTGCACCACGCGTTGAGGGAGGCGGACGGACTGATCATCGCAAGCCCGATCTATTGGTTCGCTGTCTCCGGGCAAACGAAGGTCTTTCTCGATCGCTGCTACGCACTCGGCGGACCGGAAGGAACGGCGCTTCGCGGAAAACGGATCGCGATTGCGTTGACGTACGAAGATCCGGATCCGTTCCGTTCGGGCGCCGTGAACGCGCTCCGCTCGCTCCAAGACATGTTCGCCTATGTCGATGCGCCAATCGTGTCCATGGTGTATGGAACTGCGGGAGGGGCCGGGGAAATCGCGGCGAATCATGCGCTACTGGTGGAAGCCAAGGTATCGGGGCATCGACTGGTGTCTGGACCCTCTAGTCCTTAGCCGAACTGCGGCATAGATCATGTCCTGAAACGCGGTGATTGAAAGGAGTGCGAGATGAGAAGGGAATTGGATTGGCGTAGAACGTTCGACCGATTGCAGCTGGCGATGGACGACGATAGGGGTATGTTCCTTGTCGTACGCGGGCCCTCGGGACGAGCAAATCCCATGACCGTTAGCTGGGGGCAGATCGGTTTCGTGTGGAGTCGTCCCATCTTCACAGTTTTCGTCAGAGAGTCCCGCTACACGCACGAGTGCTTGGTCACAGCGGACAGCTTTACTGTGAATGTGCCGGAGTCCGGCCAGCTCGCGGAGGAACTGTCGGTCTGCGGAACGACTTCAGGGCGTGATACTGACAAGCTGCAGATCTGCACATTGGCGACCCATCCGGGAGAGCGCGTAACGGCACCATATCTGAGCGATTGCAGCTTGCACTACGAATGCCGTATCGTCGCCCGACGGCAGGTGGAACTTGCGGACATTGTGGCCCGTGACATCATGGAAGAGCACTACGCCAATGGAGATCCGCACCTCATCGTGCTCGGCGAGATCGTTGGGGCGTTTGTCCGGGACGATCGGTAGCGTGGCTGGGACACCCGGAACAAGCGCAGCGCTAGTGGATAACGGATGATTGGCGCATTATTAGCACTTGGCGGAGCGCTGTCGTGGGGCGCGAGCCAGATCATCGCCCTCCTCGGGTAGCCCGGGGAGGGGAGATCTCAGCTCGGGGCGAACTGGCTACGGATCTGTGCTCGGCGGCTTGTCGGACAGGAATCCGTCCGGCCACGGTCCTCCCGGGTACGCCGGGCAAAGCGCCCCACCCGCGTTCCCGCCGGGTTCGCCTGGTTCGGGAATCCAGTTGTCTCGGCCGTGTACGCTGCCGACGTAGTCCGGCTCACCCGGATAGCACATATCGCTTAACGGGGCAATGCCGAAGTGCGTGTTGTTCTCGATACGACAGGACTCCACGGTCACGTCTGCGGCGGAGATCATCTTGACGCCACTCCATCCGTTGCCGGAAATCACACAGTCAGTTATTGCAGCCTGAGCATAGTCGGCAACTGCCACCCCATCCCCTGTATTATGCTCGATCACGCAGCCCCGAATCGTGACCACGGCGGTGGCCGCGGCGGCGATTCCAGCACTCCCATTCTCGCGAAGTTGCGAATCGACGATCGTTCCCTCGGATGCGCCGGCGACGTAGATCCCCTCCCAATCATTGTTAGTCACAATGCAGTTCGAGACCAGGAGTTTCGCGGAGCCGATTGCCGCGATCCCCGTGCGGTTTCCTGAGATCGTGCACGAAAGAATCCGGACGTCTACACGACCGACGATCAGAACGCCATACGGACAGATCTCTCGGTTGTCTCTTAAGGAGAACTCGGCACAGGCTTCGCCTTGCGCATCGAGGATCTGTAGGTTCTCTAGAACCACCACGGGAAGCTCACCTTCGTTCGACACCTCGATCAAGACAACCGGGTACCCGTCGTCGACGCCGCGAAGGATGGCTTGCCCTTCCGGTGTGCCCCGAAGAGTAAGAGGCTTGGCGATCACAACATTCTCGGTCCACGTACCAGCTGAGAGGCATAGGATCGCCCCGGCGTCAGCTCGATCGATTGCCGTCTGAAGCGAATCCCCCGCCCGAACCGAGATCACACAGTTGCTCTCCTCATCCCGACCGCAACCGAACATCGCCAGACATAGCACCATCAGAGATGTCCAGACCAGCGGGGACCAAGCCGTTGCCTTTCGCATCAACTCCTCCTCTCCAGCGAACGCATTCCAGCAGATCGCCCATCTTACGCGACGACGCATGTCGACGCGCGACTTCCCATCGTTCACAACAACCCCGGCGAATGGAACACGTAATTGCGCACGGGACGCAGCGCCTTGGTGCTCAGAAGCACAAAGGGCAAGGTGATGTGCATCCCAGTTTGCAGAATCAGATCGAGTGTCTTGCCACTGTCGGACGAGGCGAACGTCGAAACACGGCCGACCGATTGTTTGTTCGCCTCAGTCACCCCGGCGGAAAACAGCTCGCGAAACTCCGACTCCGATCTTGCTGCAGCCGGACCGACTCGTCCGTCATCCCAAACATAAACATACCCCTCGACTTCATCCCCGCGACGCAGCAGCAGGCATCGAGCGGTGGAACACGAAAGAAAGAAGCGATGGTGCCAGGGTCGATCCAGAGATAGGGATTGGCGGTCCACGGAACGGAGAACCGATGCCA
>DAOVHV010000171.1 GCA_030671645.1 bacterium
ACCACCAGCAGCCAGGAAGATCAGTGCCTCGTGAGGCACCTTCAGCCATAACTCGCGTCCGGCCAGTACGATGAGCCAGCTCATGGCGAGGTACAAGGCGACCGACGACTTGCGGAAACGGCCGATGAACAGGCTCTTGAACAGGACGCCCAGAATCGCCAGTGTCCAGATGGCGATCATCAGCGTCAATCCCCACGCTCCCCACAGCGAGATCAGCAAGAACGGCGTGTACGAACCCGCAATCAGTAGGAAGATGGCGGCGTGGTCGAACACCCAGAACACGCGTTTGGCGCGCGGTGCATGAAGACCGTGATACAACGTCGATGACAAGTGCAACAAGAACAGGCTCGTGCCATAGATGGCAAAGCTGACAACGTGAATGACGGTGCCGTGCGTGGCTGCACGAACGATAAGAAGGGCCATTCCGGCCAAGCTCAGCAAAGCACCAACGCCATGCGTGACACTGTTGGCAATCTCTTCTCCAACCGACATCTTAGGCGGCATGTGTTTGATTTTTCGCGTGGTCATTGCCTGGTTATGGTATCGAATACTGGGGGCGGAATCAGCGTCATCCGTTGAAGCTGCGGACGTAGCGAATGCCTTCACGTTTTCGATCGACGACGGCCAGTGCGTCCATCTCGCGCAGGCAATACGCTATCTGCTGGGCAACCCGGCGCGGACGGCCAATGGCCTTGGACAAGTCAGCGGTCGTAAACGGTTCTTCGAGGGTGGCAGGAATGGCTGCCAAGAAGTCGCCGGGATGATGAAAGCTGACGTGGTCGAACACCTCGATCAATCGCCGTTCGTGCACTTCCCAGTCCTTCCACCTGCGTCTTCGCGTTGTTCGGGGACGGCGGATCTCTTCGACATGGATGAGAACGACTTCGATGGAGAAATTGGCGTCGCCGAGAAGGTCTCGAAGGTTGACGAGCTGGTCAAATACGTCCAGCAGTTCCCCACGCTTGGGTGATTTACGCGAGCCAATCTCATTGCCGGCTTCGTCGATTGCTGTAATCGTCTTCTGTTGTGCAATCGGGATGACGAGATGCACGGCGTGATGTTTCAACAAGGCGTGCAGCTTCCGCTTCAAGGGGAAGGTCGATCCGGTTTGGATCTCGATGATCAGGGAACCGCGCACGATGTCGGCGACGAAGCCTCCGATGTGTACTTCAAACTCGTCTCCGGGCTCGGACATCCATGCCTTCAGCGATGCGTGAAGGGGTTTCTCGTTCAGGGTTCCGATGTGAGGACGCACGCTTTGCTCGGACATCGGGGTCAACGAACGATGAGCCATGTGCCGAGGAGCAGCACGAAAATGCCGGCGATCCGGGACATCGTGAGTGGTTGTTGTATGGCACCAAACACTCCGTAATGGCTGAGGAGTGAGCTGAAGATCAACTGCGATGCTACTGCAACTGTTATCGCGGGAGCAAGGCCGATTCGAGGGATGACGAAGGCATAGCCTCCGACGATGACCACACCGAGGAGACCGCCAAACAGGAGAACGTACCACGGAGCAGCTTTCCATGCCCCGAGATTACCTCCTCCCAAGACCAGGAGGTAGGCGCCCGCGGCCACTAGCCCCCCGAGATGGATAATGAATACCGACTCCATGACCCCGACACGATGTCCCAACACACCTGCGAACAACGTTTGAGCCGCGATGGCCATACCAACGACCACGGTAAGAAGAATGGAAGGAAGGATGATGGACATGGAACTCCTTTCTCTGAAGAATCCGTAGATCGGCCACCCGCCATTCAGGAAGCGGCTTCCCCTTCTAAAGCGTTCATGAGATGGTAAACGAAAGCACATTGCTCGGGAAACAGCAAGAAGAAGCCCAACACCTGATCGCGTGACGGTTGGGCCCATCGAGGCGATCCGTCCTGGTTCCGAGAGAGTTGAATAAGTGCCAACAGTCCGTTGAGCTGTGGCTCGATCGATTCAGCTAGGGGCGGTGATAAGGAACGATGCTGTAGGGAACGGACGACGGCATGAGCCCGGCTGCGAGAAAAGCGAGGCGACTCTTCCAGCCTTTTGGTTCCCCGTCCGTCACGATGTCCGGCACGGATCGAAGCGTTCGCGAGTCGATCGAACAGATGCTCGGCCGCCCGTGCCAGCAGGATGACGGCAGAAGACCAGCTTCCCGATAGGAAAACGGTCAGTGCCTCGCGAACGGAATGCAGCACGAAGTCGTCAACTCCATCGCCGGCCGTTTCCCTCAGCCTCTCGACGTAGCGATCGGGATCGTGGGCCAGAATCCGCCCGTCTTCAATGCACTGCGAACCATATTCAGTGAGATGAACGAACGGCAGGTTCAGATTGAGCGAGTTCTTGCCCGGAGCCAGCACACCCTGAACGAGCAGCTCCCACAGGATTTCTTGTAGCGTGAGGACGTCGTGACGTTCGTACGATTCGACGACCTTCCGTAGATCGTTCTCGATGGCATGAAAATGGGTTTGCGGCGTTTTCTTCAGGATCTCGAATACGTAGGGTCGAAGCGCCGCTTTGTCCATGCTGCCTCACTTGGTGAACGATGTGCGTCAGCATACGAAGGACGTAGTTCTGACGCAACCTCCGAAGGGGCGGTGGTGCGAAATTCCGTCCAGCCGGATTCCGCGTGCTTTCAAATATTGCGACGATCGTGAATCAGCTATGGTTCGATGATCGCGACCAGCCATTTGATGTTCGACAGGATGGCGTCGTTCACCAGGGTTCTCCTTGTGGTGCTATTGCAGTTTGCGAACTGTTATCTCAGTTCGGGGATGAATGCTCCGTTCTCGTGGATCAGTACCTCGTCGGCCCAGATCTTTCCACCTTGGGAGAGGTCGCAGATCATGTCCCAGTGAATAGCTGACTGGTTGACACTTCCGGTTTCCGGCATGCCGCGGCCCAGGGCCATATGGAAGCTTCCATCAATCTTCTCGTCGAACAGCGTATTGCCGGTGGCCTTGGTGATGCCCATATTGGTGCCGATGGCGAATTCCCCCACGAAGCGTGCACCTTCGTCGGTGTCGATCGTCTTGAGCAGGAAGTCTTCGCCCTTGTCAGCCGTGGCCTTGACAACCTTGCCCTTCTCGAACCAGACATGCACACCTTCGAGCTTGCGGCCCTG
>DAOVHV010000184.1 GCA_030671645.1 bacterium
AATCGTTACGCATACACGTAATAGCAGACGTGCCAAGTAGTGTTGAACACAAACATCGCCGCCACAGAGACGTTGAAGGCCACAGCAATGCGTTTCCCCTTGAAGAGGATATACAGGGGAACGACGAGGGCAATCACGCGAAGCAGGATGAGAAACGTCAGCTTCAAAGCCTGCGTTTGAAACGGCGGCATAAACACCATCGCTTGCACCATGTATCCCGCCAGTGACATGCCGATAAAGACCCAAGGACTTAGCCCGTGGGATTCAGCCAGTTTCCAAAGCCGTGCAAATGGGCGGATAACAAAGGCCATTGTGCGGACGAATCGCGATGTGTTCTGGATTGTCAACGTACCATTCAATGCGGCGACAAACTGCTTCATAGAAGATCTTCCACCCGGTTGATTTTGATAGGCCGAATCATACACCATCAAGCAAGGTAGGGCACGCAACGCCCCTTTAGTAGAAGCTTTCGTATAAGTTCACAACGCCACCTCCCTTCCCTACACTTAGGCCAGCGTATGGAAGAAGAAGGAGGAGCGATGCCTGTCCAGAAGCTGAAAGCGTTTCTTGACGAAAACGGCGTGAAATACACGGTGATTCAGCATTCCCGCGCATTCACCGCCCAGGAGATCGCTGGGCTCACCCACATCCCGGGCAAGGAATTGGCTAAGACGGTCATGGCGATGATTGCCGGCAAAGTAGCGATGGTCGTCATCCCGGCGTCGCATCGGGTGGATTTCAAATGCTTGTCCGAAGTGGTCGGCACTTCCGCCGAACTGGCGGATGAGGGCGATTTCGTCGAGTTGTTCCCCAATTGTGATGTGGGAGCGATGCCGCCGTTTGGCAATCTTTACGGCATGCCGGTCTATGTCTCGGAGGCATTGGCGGAAGATGAATTCATAGCGTTCTCGGCCGGCTCGCATGCCGAGGTCATGCGGCTGGAATATGCCGATTTCGAGCGGTTGGTGAATCCAATCTTAGGCCGGTTCTCCTATCGGTTTCCCTAGGGAGAGCCGATAGGCACGTATCAAGTGCCAAGCACACTGGAGTCATGAGGGCACGAGTCTTCTGTGACCGGCAACCGGGAGCCGATTGCAGCGACTTCCGGGTGCTTGGAAGTTTGAAAGCGGAATGCTTCCAAGCTTCTGTTCGAGCACGGCACTTGTTCATGGGACTAGATGTTTCAGGATCTTCCCTTGTGCTACTCGGACAGAATTTGGGCCAGCTCGCGCGCTGCCCCGCCGTGGGTGTTGGCAACATGTTGACGTCGGTGCAGTGAGGGCAGACGTAGGCTCCGCGATTGTCCTGTGTCAGGTGGTCGTGCGAAGCGCTCGAAGGCGATTTGGATCAAGTCAGCGTTTCCGGTCCCCTGCGCAAGAAACCAGCAACGTGGTGATGTTCATTCGAAATCCTGCTGTCTTGCTAACTGCCCTCTGTGTCTGCTTTCTTCCGCCCAGTGTACAGCCACAGCCACCATTCGTTCTACAAAATCGTGCTTGAATGCGACGTACCCTTCAGGATCCGTTTCGTGAACCATGGAAGCTTCTCTCTTCACGGCAGCGTATTCAGCGGCAGATGCCGGATGCGCCCGAAGATAGTCGCGAAAGGCGAGATAGTTGCCGATTTGCGGGTCATCTACAGCGAACGCATGCACGTGATGTGTTCGATCATCTCCGCCCTTGGGATAATACCGGCGGCCGGAAATGCCGAATTCGCCACGCGGCTGATAGCCAAGTTTTCCCATCGCGTTGTCGAAGGCATCCAGTTGCTCGACGGATCGAACCTCCAGCAGAATGTCAATGACAGGCTTGGCCGCCAAGCCGGGAACGGCTGTGCTTCCGATGTGATGGGCGCGAACGATCTCGTTGCCCAGTACTTCGCGAAGCACTGCCAGTTCACGATCGTACAGCGTCGGCCATTCGGCAGAGTAGTCGACGACCTTCATGCTTCGAACCATGGACGCTACCTTTCGTGCAATGGCCTAAGGGTATCCCCGCCTTGTGTGTCTTCCTTGTGCCGGTATCGGATCAATGGCTCATCCTAGCAGACATCGAACCATGCATGAAGGACCTACACATCGACTTCGAGAAGATCTTCAATCCTCAGATCGGTGATGAACATGTGCCCGGGCGCGTGCGTCACGATCAGAGGAATTCGGCTGGATACAGCTACTTGCTGCGCCGTCACACCACAGGCCCAAAACACTGGGATTTCATCATCTCGGATTTGCACCGCATCTCCGTATTCGGGGGATTCAAGATCGAGGATCCCGAGTTCCTGGGGGGAGCCAACATGAATGGGTTCCCCATGAGCCAGGTCGAGCGGCCGCGTTAGCTCAATGACCCGATCAATGTCGTCCCTCGAAATCGGCCTCATGGATACGACGAGGTTTCCATGCAAACGGCCGATGGGGTTGAGCTTCCGGTTCGTTTCGTACATGGGAACGTTGCTGCATTGCTCGAGATGGCGAACAGGGATGCCGGCATTTTGCAGCAGCCAATCGAACGTGAAACTGCAGCCAAGCAAGAAGGCGACCCACTCGTCTTGCCACTTCGGCAACAAGTTGCCGATCTCCTCAACAAGCTTCCCGTGTTCGTAGATCCGGTATTTGGGAAGATCGGTTCGAAGATCGGCAATGCGAGCGCTCCTTGCGGGAACAGGAGATCCGGGATCCATTCGTTCGAGAAGCGGAAGAGGGCGGGGATTCAGATGACAGAACGTTTCGAAT
>DAOVHV010000077.1 GCA_030671645.1 bacterium
CAAACCGGCCACACCCAGCTCAACTTCAAACCCCGCCTTCTCCAGCTCGGAGGCCAGCAGTTCAGATGCGAAGACCTCTTCGTTCTTGACTTCGGGATGTTCGAAGATCTCTCGGCTCACAGTCCGTAATTGGTTTTCCATCCGGTCGACGGCTTCTCGCACTTGGGTTTGTCGATCGCTCATTCGTTCTCCTTACTTTCGAATTCATTCTCGTTTTTCAGTGCCATTTGCATCGACGCCTCGACCAGACAATCGAGCGCATCGATCCATTCGATCGGCATGCCGTCACCGGGGATCAGAGAGACCTCCGTACATCCGGCAATGACCGCTTCGGCGCCTCGATCGGCCAGTCGGCCGACGATGGCAGCGGCGTGCTCGCACACCGAAGCTCCCGGCCCACCTGCCTTGACGCGTCGAATCATGTCCATCACCAGTTGTTGATCCTCTTCAGCTGGTGTGATCAGTTCGATGTCTCGCTGATCGCAGGCCGTCCGATACAGTTCGGCGCGTACGGTTCCCGTGGTGGCCAGCAATCCCACCTTCCTCACCGTGATCACACGTACTGTTTCCTCAATCATGTCAATGAAAGGGACGGACACAGCGTCGCGAATGGCGGCTTGAAAAACGTGGCCCGTATTGCACGGCATGGTGAGGAAATCGGCCCCTGAGGCCGCCAACCCGCGCGCCATGTCCGCAAGCGCCGGTCCGGGATCGGGGCCACGGCCGAAGATGGCTTCCGTTCGATCGGGCACGTGAGGGTTGTTGTCGATGAGGATTCGCAGATGGGCCTGATCGACGGCCGCCGGGGTCGCCGCCACCAAACGGCGGAAGAACTCGATGGTGGCCGCCGGCCCCATTCCTCCAAGAATTCCGATCGTCCTACTCGGCGCTTGTTTCCCAGCTTGGATCATTCGACCTCGATTCTCATTCACCATCCCAATTCTTCAAACGCGAAGCGTTTCGATCCTTACTACGCTCTGCGTAGCGACTCTTATACGCGATCAGAGCCGACGCTACCAGGCACGGCGAATCCGTGTCAAGGATCGGTATGTAGTCGGACAATTCGAACGTTTCAAGTTCGGCGTCGTAGTACGGTTTCCACTCCATGGCTGCTCAACCATACGCGCAGCCCGTGTGACATGCTAGATAGATGCGTCGTAGATGCCGACTGGATAGACTGACACCGAAAGGAGTTCACATGAAACCCGTTCAAATCGAGGATCTGTTCGATTATCGGTTTCTTTCCGCAGTGGAGATTGCCCCGAATGGCGAGTGGGCAGCGTTCGTGGTCAAGCATGCCGATGTGGAAGAAAATGATTATCACTCCGACATCTACTTGACCCACTTGTCGAGGCCTGAGGTCCGTCGGCTTACCACTTCGGGCAAGGACGGGCCGTATGCCTGGGAGGTATCCGGGGACTCCATGCTGTTTGCGTCCAAGCGTCGTGAAGATACCGAAGGAAGCTCGCTTTATCGCATTCGTGTGTCTGGTGGCGAAGCCGAGTTCGCGTTCAAGCTTCCTCACAAGGCCGAGGCTTTCCAGCCGCTGCCCGACGGACGTATCTTGTTCACGGCTCGCATTCCCTTGGACGACGAGCCGGACAAGGATGCCAGCGACGCCAACGACACCAGCGATTACGAGGTTCTGGAAGAGATCCCGTTCTGGCAGAACGGGAAGGGCTTCACCAGCCGGAAACGCGTTCGCCTGTTCCTTTTCGATCCGAAATCCGAAGAACTAGTTGTGCTGACCGAACCGGAACTGGAGATTCAATCGTTCGATTGGATTGGGGATCGCATCGTCTATGTCGCCCGGCGGTTCCCCGGGAAAGCCGAACTCACGGACGAACTGTGGATTCACGATCTTGTTTCCAACAAAGGTCAGTGTCTGTCCAAGGACAAACTCACGCTCGGCGAAACCCGGTTCCTCGACAAGGACTCCTTAATCGTGTTGGCTTCGGACATGGCTCGATATGGCCGTGGGCAAAACCGCGAACTGCTGCTGTATGACGTGCCCAATCGAACCAGCCGCAGCTTGACTCCGGATTGGGATCGGTCGGTCGGGAACTCGGTGGTGGCCGATTGCCGCCACGGCGGCGGCCCCATGCTTCGTGCCCACGATGGATTCGCCTATATGACCATCACCGAACGTTCGAGATCCAAAGTCGTTCGCATCTCCCGCGATGGAGAGATTGCGGTCATCGCCGAACCCAATGGCTCCGTCGATGCGTTCGCGGTCAAGAGCGGCACTGTTCTGTGTGTCGAACTTCGTCCCGATGCCTTGCACGAACTCTATGCTTACGACCATGACGGCGTACGTACGCTGACGGCGTTGAACGAGAAGAGCTTGGCCGAGCGGAGCGTGTCGCCACCCGAGGCGTTCTCGGTAATGTCGGGAAACACGAAACTGGATGCGTGGATCGTGAGGCCGGTTGACTTCGATCCAAGGATGAGATATCCCACCATCCTGACGATTCACGGCGGACCGAGAGCCTCGTTCGGCGACGTGTTCTTCCACGAGATGCAGTTCTTGGCCGGACGTGGCTATGCACTGATCTACACCAACCCCCGAGGGTCGTCGGGGCGGGGCGACGACTTCGCCGATCTGCGAGAGAAGTACGGCACCATCGACTATGACGATCTGATGAACGTGGTTGATAGCGCCATCGAGAAGTATGCGTTCGTCGATGCCGACCGCCTCGGGGTCATGGGAGGATCCTACGGAGGCTTCATGACCAACTGGGTCATCGGCCAAACCGATCGCTTCAAAGCGGCTGTGTCTCAACGTTCCATCTCCAACTGGATCTGCAAGTTCAACACCACCGACATCGGCTACTTCTTCAACAAAGACGCCATAGGAACCGATCCTTGGGAAGAGAGCGGAGCCGATAAGCTGTGGTGGCACTCCCCGCTCAAATACGCAAACAAGGCCGTGACGCCTACGTTGTTCATCCACTCAGAGCAGGACTACCGCTGCTGGCTGGCCGAGGGCTTGCAGATGTTCACGGCCCTACGCTACCACGGCGTGAACAGCCGCTTGGTGCTGTTCCGCGAAGAAAATCACGAGCTGTCGCGATCCGGGAAACCGAAGCATCGCGCACGGCGGCTTCGGGAAATGCTCGATTGGTATGATCGATATCTCAATCTCAAAACTGAATGAGGTGACCGCATGCAGCTAGGAGGCATTCCGCGGCTCCGTTTGGGTGAATTCCCGACGCCGCTTCAGGAGCTGAAGAATCTGGGACGCGAGCTTGGCGGGCCGCGGATCTTCGTGAAGCGCGACGATCAGACCGGCCTTGGATTGGGAGGCAACAAGCTACGCAAGCTGGAATACGCGCTCGCCGAAGCGGCTGCCCAAGGAGCAACCGCCGTCATTACGGTGGGTGGTCCTCAATCCAATCACTTGCGCCTGACCACAGCCGCGTGCAATAAGCTGGGACTCAAGACGGTCCTGGTGATTCGCGGCAAGCTGCCTGAGAAGCCTTCGGGCAATCTGCTCATCGATCACATTTGGGGCCCGTCGGAGATCCATTACGTCGGTGCCGACGGCTTTCCTTCCAAGGGCGAGCTGGACCGCGTCGCAGACGAGAAGGCCGACGAGATCGCTGAGCGGCTACGCTCAGAAGGCGAGGTTCCCTACTTCATACCCAATGGCTGCCGCGCCATCCACGGTGCCATGGGCTATGCCGGTTGTGTGCTGGAGTTGGTCGGGCAGTTTCGTGATCGACAGCTGTCTCCGACCGCCGTGTTCACGGCTGTAGGAACGTCGAGCACGTATACCGGTTTGGTCCTCGGAGCGCACTTGTTTACACAGGACCAACTCAGCATCGTCGGCATCAGCGTGGCCAATGCCTCGGACATTGTCAGCGAACGGGTGGTTCGGCAATTGAACCAAGCCGCCGAGGTTTTCAAACTGAAGACGAAGGTTTCGCGCGAAGCGATCGTCGTTCTCGATCAGTACGTCGGAGACGGGTACGGCATTCCCACTACCGCCATGAAGGAAGCGGTGCTGATGACGGCACGGGCCGAGGGTGTGTTGCTCGATCCCGTGTACACCGGCAAGGCGATGGCAGGGTTGATCGATCGCGTCCGCGCCGGTGACTATACCAACGATGATGTCGTGGTTCTGCTGCACACTGGCGGCACGCCGGCTCTGTTTGCCGACAGCCAGATCGACGCGTTCATCGACGAGATTCAGTAGGCCCGAAGACTACCCGCACAACCTGAAATGCTGTCTCTCACAGAGGCGCGGAGGACGCAAAGGAGAGGCGATTTCAGTTACGCAGTGTAAGGACCTGAAGTATCAACGCTGTGAATCTTGCGAAATAGCAAGAGGAGAAGCCGAAGCTCCTCCTCTCACCGTGCACCGGGTGGTGCTAGCTGTCTGTACAATTATGATGCCAGATGTCCCGGTGTTTTGGCCTGACATCCGCTCCGCGATCGGGGGACGCCGGATACAGAATCGTGAGACATAGGTTCATTCGAATCGTCAACGGTTCCAGCCCAGGTTGTTTCAGAGCCAGTGGATGCTGGATTTAGAAGGAGACGGGGAGCCATCTGGCTTGTCCGCTTATCACATGTTCCAGCTACTCCTTAGGTCAGGAAGGCGTGCATGGCTTGAGCCGCCCGTTTGCCGGCTCCCATTGCTTCAATGACGGTGGCAGCCCCAGTGACGATGTCACCCCCGGCATACACGCTACGGATGCTGGTCAATCCGGTTTCCGGGTCGGCCACGATACTTCCCCACCGATTGAGATCGAGATGGGGCGTGGTTTGCGGAATCAACGGATGTGGACCGTTTCCAACAGCAATCACGACGGTGGTGGCTTCGATCTCGAATTCCGTGCCTTCAATCGGCACCGGCCGGCGGCGGCCGGAATCGTCCAGCTCGCCCAGTTCCATCTTGATGCAACGAATGGCTTTCAAATTGCCGTTCTCACCGATGAATTCGATCGGATTGGTGAGCAGCTGAAACTGAATGCCCTCTTCCTTGGCATGATGAACTTCTTCACCACGAGCCGGGAGTTCGGCTTCGGATCGGCGATAGACGATGACCGATTCCCTGGCTCCCAACCGGAGCGCGGTTCGTGATGAGTCCATGGCCACGTTGCCGCCGCCCACAGTCACGACACGTTCCCCGACCTTGATCGGTGTGTCGTATTCCGGGAAAAGATACGCCTTCATGAGGTTGATGCGGGTCAGGAACTCGTTGGCCGAGAACACGCCGTTGAGGCTCTCGCCTGGCACGCCGAGGAATCGCGGCAGTCCGGCGCCGGTTCCGATGAACACGGCGTCGTAATCGCCGTCCAGCAGTTCCTGAACCGTGTGCGTTCGCCCGATTACCATGTTGACCTCGATGTTAACGCCCATCTCACACAAGGCACCGATTTCGCGCTGAACAATCGCTTTAGGCAGCCGGAATTCGGGTATCCCGTACATCAGCACACCACCTGCCACGTGAAGCAACTCGAAGATGGTGACAGCATGGCCGCGACGGCGCATTTCACCGGCCACCGTCAGCCCGGCCGGACCGGCTCCGATAACAGCGATGCGCTTGCCGGTATCGGATTCGTGCATAGAGGGGGGTACGTGCATGGAGCATTAATACCTCCGCACATACTCGTCGACCCCTTCGGCCATGGGGCCAAGTTTGTCGACTGGTGCTATGGAGCAGAATTCGAAAAGGACCGAATAAAAGCGCTGAGTAAGCCCTTCAAGGAATACTACGCCCCTGAGATCCTCAAGAAAGAAAAGCCTGTTCCCGCGACCGATATCTATATGATCGCAAAATGCGCCCTTGCACTGATGGA
>DAOVHV010000018.1 GCA_030671645.1 bacterium
CTCGAGGATGCTTCCCTGATCACGTTCCTGTGGCTGGTCTTCTTGGGAGTGGGCGTTGTTGTTCTTCTGCATAACGTGCCCCCCGAGTACACGTTATCCGACGTCATCTTCGAGGTCGCCAGCGCTCAGGGCAATGTCGGGTTGTCGGTCGGCATCACTCATCCGACCATGTCGCTGGCCAGCAAGCTTACCCTGTGTTTCAACATGTGGATCGGGCGTCTGGAAATCATCCCTGTGCTTATGCTCGTGCGCGCCCTGTTCTTCGGCGTGCAATAGTGGACGATCCCTTCACATTTCTGCCATATTGAGGCCGTATACTACCGCCGTGAAATCAAAGGAGGAACCGTGACGAAACGCTCCGTTCTTTTCTCTTGTCTCCTGCTGGTCGTGTTCAGCAGTTTGGCATCGGCCTATGACCCTTCCGAATTCTTGTTCCTGGACAAAATCGAGATCGGCATGACCGGCATCGGCCGAACCATTGTGGCCGGCGACATCATTGAGGAATTCACCGTGGATATTCTCGGTGTCATTGACCAAGCCGGTACCTTGTCCGACTTCATCGTGGTGCAGGTTTCCGGGGAAGTCATCGGGAGGACCGGCGGCATCGCTCAGGGAATGAGCGGGAGTCCGGTTTATGTTGATGGCAAGCTCATCGGCGCACTGAGTCGTGCTGCCAACTGGTCCAAGGCGATCACGCCGATCGGATTGGTTACGCCAATCGAGCCCATGCTCGACGTGCTCGACAACGCCCGAGCCGGCACCATCGCCGCTGAGCCGTTGCCGGATGCCGTGCTCGCCGACGTCGGTTTCGTGCAAATGACGAACCGGCCCCATGACGATCTGGTGGCCGCCATGCCCAATGTTATGTTCTCTTATCCCGTGTCCACGCCACTGATCACAACCGGGCTATCCGGCCGATCACTGGACATCCTGATGTCGGGACTTTCATCGCGTGAGCTTTCGGCCAAGTTGGTCACCGATGTGCTGGATGTGGGAATTCAACCCGAGATCCGAGGGCTAGCGTCCCTCGGATTGACGTTACTCCCTTTCGCCGGCTCGGGAACCGGCGCAGCCGCTGATCCGTCCACGCTGGTCGCCGGCGGTTCCGTGGGTGTGGCGCTGGCAACGGGAGACATGTCGATCGGGTCGTTGGGAACGATCACCTATCGCGACGGAGACACGCTCATCGGCTACGGTCACTCTTTCATTGCCAACGGGTCTTCTCAATTCCCGCTGGCCAGCGTTTCCATTATCGATACGATGAAATCGTTTGAAGCCTCGTTTAAGCTGGGAACCCTCGGAGATTCTCTCGGAACCATTCTCGAGGACAGGACCGCAGCTATCGGCGGACGTTTGGGACCGGTGGCCGACCTGATTGATCTTTCGCTGGGCGTTCGAGATGCCGATCGAAACCTTGACGACAACTACTCCATCGGCCTAGTTGATGAGCCCCAGCTCATCCCCGAATTGCTGCTGTCTATGGGATTTCAAGCCATCGATACCACCCTGGATCGGTTGGGGCAAGGGACCGTCGAGGTTACCTACCAAATCCTGGGCGACAACATGCCGTTCCCCTTGGAGCGCAAGGACGTGTTCTTCAGTTCCACGGACGTGGCTGTCTATGCGCCGTGGCAATTGGCCAGCATCGTGGCCTTCTTGCAGTACAACTCATTCGAAGATCCCAAGATCACCCGCATTGCCGCTTCCATGCAGATTACGGAGGAGATCAAGGGTATCCAGATCGGATCACTGATCCTTGATCGACCGTTCTATGCACCGGGTGATACGATCAATTATCAGGTCGCCCTACAGACGTTCCAAGGCGACGGGCGCATCGAGCGTGGATCTCTGCAGATCCCAAGGGATCTTCTGTCCGACATCGTCGTGGTTCGAGCCTATGGCGGTCCTCGCTATCTCGAGGACGGGGAACCCGCGCCCGAGTTCGAAGGGCTGGGCGATCTGATCGAAGCCGTCGAAAAAATCCCCTCTTATGACATGCTGACCGTCGAGTTGTTCGCCATCGATTTGTATTCGGTCGACCCCAACGCCCTGTTTGGGGTAGCCGAAGAGACGTTCGAATTTCCCGGCTACGTGATCTATGACGAGAGGCAGATCACAGTTCCGCTGTTGTTGGATTCGAATTCCGCCGCCTCTTCGGAGGCCGGTGGCTCGGACAACGGCCCTGGTTGGTAAACGGCATGTTCCCCGTGGAGAAGATCGCCTGCATTGTCGAGGGTGAGCTTCTCCGCAGGGGGAACGAATCACCAACGCGCGCCATCCACGATTCCAGACTCGTTCGTCCCGGCGACCTGTTCGTCGCCCTACCCGGACATCGATCCGATGGACATCGCTTCCTGATCGACGCCTTCAATCGCGGTGCATGCGCCGCGATCGTGTCCAATACCGGAAGCCTGCCCAGCAACGCTCGCAATCTGATCGTGGTGGATAATCCGGGACGGGCATTACAGCAGCTGGCGTCCGCTTGGCGAGATACCCTGGCCGCCACGTTCGTCGGAATCACAGGAAGCAACGGCAAGACGACGGTCAAGGCTCTACTGGGACACCTGCTGTCGGCGCATGGTTCCACCTATACCTCCCCCTTCAACTACAACACCGAGATCGGCCTCCCCTTAGCCCTGCTTTCGATGCCGGCGGATGCCCGTTTCGGCGTGTTTGAGCTGGGTGCAGAACGACCGGGGGACGTCAGACGGCTGGCTAACATCCTGCGGCCGGAATTCGGTGTCATCACGTCAGTGGGGCCAAGTCATCTCGACGCATTCGAAACCATCGACGCCGTTGCATCCGAGAAATGGTCCCTGGTGGAAGATCTTCCCGGAGATGGCATGGCCATCCTCAACGCAGATTCATCCCATCTGCTTCAGCGCGCATCAATGGCAAAGGTTCCCGTCATTTCAACGGGTTTGAACAGCGGAGATCTCCAAGCTGAGGTCATTCAGGTCGCACCGAACCTCGAAGTCAGGCTGAAAAAGCACAACGTCACCATGACCTGCCCCCTCATCGGGACTCACAATGCCAACAACCTGCTGTTGGCCGCAGCAACAGCCAACACGTTGGGAATGAGCTGGGATTTGATTTCCACAACTGTCACGTCATTCGAACCGCTCCCACATCGTTTGAATCCGATTCGAACTTCGTTCGGAACGATTCTCGATGACACGTACAACGCCAATCCTCCCTCGATGACCGCCGCCTTACAGATGTTGGCAGCCTTCGGTGACAAAGATTCGACCAGAACGTTTGTGTTTGGGGAGATGCTGGGATTGGGAAGGGATACGGAGCGCTATCATCGCGAGATCGTTCGTCTGGCACTCAGCCTGCCCATCGATGCCATCCTGCCCATCGGCGAGGCCGCCATTGCCGCGTGCCGCGCTGCGGATGCTTCCAAGATCGTGTTGTTGCCTCGGGAGGAGATAGGGAGGCACTTGGCACAGCAAGTCGCGCCACGGCGAGCCGCGCAGTCGACAATTGTTTTGATCAAGGGATCCCGGGTATTGGAATTGGAGACCTTGGTTGATGGACTGCAGTCCATCGGCTAATCGCCTTCGGTGAATCCAAGTTCTCGCAACGCTTCGGCATCGGAGAAAGGAACGCGTTCGTCTTCGACGAGTTGCTCGGTTTCGTGGCCTTTCCCCGCCAACAGAACGACGTCCCCCTTCTTTGCCTGAGAGAGGGCAAGCTGGATGGCACCCCTTCGATCGAGAACGATCGTCACAGGGACTAGGGAACTGCCGATAGCGGTTTGGATCTCGCTCGCAATGGCGCGAGCATCTTCGTTCTTGGGATTGTCGGAGGTCAATACAACGGCGTCAGCGTATCGGCCGGCAACCTCGCCCATGGCCGCTCGTTTCTCATGCTCACCGTCTCCAGGACACCCAAACAGAACGATGACACGCGAATACTCCGATCGCAAAGATCTAAGGGTGGTTTCGAGAGAGGAAGCGTTGTGCGCGAAATCAACTACGGCTACGAGGCCGTCCTCGCGTCGAAAATACTCGGTGCGGCCGGGAATCGGTTCAACTTGGGCCAGCCGCTTGGCAATCAGAGGAAGAGGGATTTTCTTGACCACCCCAACACCGACAGCGGCCAGTGCGTTGAAGATGTTATGCCGTCCGGGAAGCGGCAGAAACACAGTCTCGGATTCTTCCTGCGCGACAACCACAGTGAACCGGCTACTTCGGGCTTCTGGTTGAATATCCTCGGCATGAAGGTCTGCCCCGGCATCGATCCCGAAGGTCAGGACGCGTGCCGGAGTTGCCGCAATAATGTCCGAATACATGGGGTCGTCGGCATTGAGGATGGCCCAAGCCTCCGGTTTCAGGCTCTCGAACAGCTTCAGCTTGGCGCTCCGATAGGAGGCCAACCCATTGTGATGGCTCAAGTGTTCGGGCGAGAAGTTGGTGAAGACACAGGCGTCAAAATCGATATCGCTTACGCGATCCTGGGCGATTCCCGCCGATGAAGCCTCAAGGATCAGGTTGTGAGTTCCATCGTCCACGGCACCCCGAGCCAGTTGTTGGATGATTGGACTTGGCGGCGTCGTCAAGCAGGAGATTGCCAAGATAGGGTTTCGTACCGTCGACAGAAGCAATGTCTCGGACCTTCCCAGCAAGTCGGCCGTCCAATGGCAAGTCGTTGTCTTCCCGTTCGTTCCGGTCACCCCGACGGCGAACAATTCACGGGTGGGGTGGTCGTAAAAAACGGCGGAGAGTTGGGCCAGTGCAGTGCGTGCGCATTTCGCCTTCAGAACAGGCACAGGTAGATCGACGGATTCCTCTGACAGCACGGCCACCGCTCCCCGTTCAACGGCCCGTGCAATGAAATCGCTGCCGTCTCGATCGTAACCGGGGATTGCAACAAACAGGTCTCCCGGGCGCAGCCTTCGCGTGTCTTCGCAAATACCCTCGATCACGATCCGAGTCCAGGCGGGCTGAGGCTGAAAGCCAGCGATCGAAGCGAGCTCAGCGAGAGACTTTGCCAAGATTTTCTCCCACGCGATAAACGTAGATAGGGTGGCCGTCCCTGCCTTCACCGATCAGGTCGGGCTGCCAGCCCCACATTGGATGGTAGTACGATACGATGCGAGCACCGTCTTTAAGTTGTTCGCGCAAACGCTTTTGCAGGCGGAAGTTGGCCGTCGCCGACAAGAAAAGAATCACCACGTCCGCGCCCGAAACGTCGACTTCATACATGTTGGCTCGAATGATCTTGGCTCGATCGGACAGTCGTGCCAGCCAAATCCAAGCCTTGGCGTATAGAACCCGGAACGGATCGATTTCAAAGCCCGTGGCACGGGCTCCAAACTCCTTGGCCGCCGCCACCACGAACCGCCCGTCTCCGCATCCTAAGTCAATGAGTGCCTCGCCGGGGCGGATTCCCGACAGATAGAGAAGCCGCCTCATGGTGACAGGATCCGTTGGCTGCCACAAAGCATCCAACGTCAGGTTCCAGGCAATCCATAGAAGCGTAACGCCGCCGAGAATGATGCCGAGAGCCCAGGCCATCTAGAAATTGATGAGGATGGCACCCTCAAAGATGGGTCCTGAGGTCCAGTTGCCTCCAGTCCAGCGCAGCAGATAACGCGCCTGCAACACGATAGAGACCACATCTGCAGGAACCAGGCGAACGCCTGCCACCCCTTCCACGATCAAGCCGGTAGAAAACGTAGGCGGCGTCAACGCGATGCCCACCCCGATTCCGACAAACGGGTCGATCGGAGGCACAGACCAGTGCGGAAGGACGGATACGCTGGCCAGCATCAAGCCCTCAATTTCTTGTATCGCGAACCCAATCTGCGCGCGAAGATCGAAGATCTCGGTGATAGATAACTCCGTCAGTGCCCCGATCAGCCACAACCCGGTCGGATCGAATCCAGCCGACAGGCCAACACCGGAACTCATCCCAGGAATAGAGCTCCATGCCATCAAACCAATCAGAAGTCCAAGGACGATTGCCCGTTTCATCATGCCTCCCTTGCTCTCGCAACGCTCGACGGCTTAGATGTCGAGCGTGGTGATCTTGTCGGAGTTCTCCCAGATGAAGTCTCGGCGCAGGGCGACATCGGTGCCCATCAACGTCGAGAAGATGTCGTTCGCTTCGAGATCGTCGCGAATCTCGATCAGCTTCAGGATGCGCTTATCGGGATCCATCGTCGTGTCCCAAAGCTCGCGCGGGTTCATCTCTCCCAATCCCTTGAACCGCTTCACCGAGTAGTTGCCCGTGTTCTCTTCGCGGTATCGCTCGAGTTCTTCGTCCGTATACAGGTAATCGATTTTCTTTCCTAATTTGATCTGATACAGCGGCGGCTTGGCGATGTAGACATGTCCTTCTACGATCAGCTTAGGAAGGTAGCGATAGAAGAAAGTGAGAATCAACGTGCTGATATGAGCGCCATCGACGTCGGCATCGGACATGATGATGAGCTTGTTGTATCGCAGCCGATCCAGGGTGAAATCTTCGCGAATGCCCGTTCCGATTGCCGTAATCATGGCTATGATTTCCGCGTTGTCGAGAAGCTTGGCCAATCGCGCCTTCTCGACGTTGAGAACCTTGCCGCGCAATGGCAGGATGGCTTGGAAATTGCGATCGCGGCCTTGCTTGGCGCTGCCGCCTGCCGAATCGCCCTCAACAATGAACAGCTCGCAGGATTCGGGATTCCGATTCGAACAATCGGCCAGTTTCCCCGGCAAGGTGCTCGAAACCAGTGGTCCTTTTCGCCGCGCCATGTTGCGCGCTTTGGCTGCCGCTTGGCGTGCCCGGCTCGCGTTGACTGATTTCTCAATCACGATTCGTGCGATCTTGGGCTTCTTCTGAAAGAACAGCCCCAGCTGCTCTTGGAGCACGCTGCCAATGATCCCCGCTACTTCCGGGTTCCCGAGCTTAGTCTTGGTTTGACCTTCAAACTCCGGGTTGGGAATCTTGATACTGATGATGCAAACCAGACCTTCGCGAATGTCTTCTCCCCGAAGGTTCGAGTCATCCTTTTTGATAATCTTCTTGTCTCGGCCGTACTCGTTCAGAAATTTCGTTAACGTGGACTTGAAGCCGGTGAGATGAGTTCCGCCGTCGACGGTGTTGATATTATTGGCAAAGGCGTGAATCGATTCGTCGTAGGAGCCGGTCCATTGCATGGCCACTTCGATCTCGAGGCCCGCTTCCCGCCCTTGAATATAGATCGGCTTGGGGTGAATCGGCTCCTTCTTCTCGGCCAGCTCCTGGACAAACGAGGCAATGCCTCCCTTGTTCTGAAACGTGCGCTTCACCCCGGCAGCCTCATTCTCCAGGGTGATTTTCAATCCACCGTTCAGATAAGAGAGCTCGCGAAGTCTGTGCGACAGTTTAGGGAAGTTGTATTTGATTTCTTCGAAGATTTCGGAATCCGGCATGAAGGTTGTTCGGGTTCCCCGCTTTTCCGTGCTACCGACAACTTCAAGTTCCGTCCGCTTTTCTCCGCGAGAGAACTCCTGCCGATAGATGGATCCTTCCTTATAGACCTCGACGACCAAGATTTCGGACAGTGCGTTGACCACCGATACGCCAACGCCGTGCAGACCGCCTGAAACGTGGTAGCTTTTATTGTCGAATTTGCCGCCGGCATGCAGCGTTGTCATGACCAACTCAAGAGCGGGGATTCCGGTCTCGGTATGGATGCCAATAGGCATTCCGCGGCCGTTATCCTCGACAGTCACGCTGTTGTCGCTGTGAACGGTTACAGAGATCTCGGAACAAGCCCCAACCAGGGCCTCATCGATGCTGTTGTCGATGACCTCTTCAATGAGGTGCATCAATCCGCTCTGCCCGGTACTGCCGATATACATCCCCGGACGCAGGCGTACGGGTTCGAGATCTTCTAACACTTTGATTTGATCGGCTTCATAAGCCGGAGCATTTTGAGGTTTCTTGACCATCTCACCACCCGGATAAATTGTAGCGAAACGCTGTCTGGATTTCAATCCTAGGCCTTCGGTTGTATCCCATGAATAATCCCTGTAGGATGCATAGAAATATGTACACTAGCTTATAGAGCGAGCGGGCGGGGGTCGGATATTGACAACAAATAACACATCTGATCAATTACCTAATCGTAGACTTATTCCATTTCTCGTTGGAACAGCGTTAGGGAATGCGGGAGACCTCTTCACGCAGATCGCCGTCTTCTGGACCGGCTTATCTATTACCGGAACGGCATTGTCCATCGCCGGTCTAGGAGGAGTATGGACATTGGGCGCCGCACTTGCCGGTTTGGCATCCGGCCCGATCGTCGATCGTTTCAATCGCAGAAATTTGCTGATCTACCTTCACTCGCTGCTGGCTCTGCTCTGCTTCGTCGTCTTTGCCTTCTCCCGAGCTGGATCGCTTCAAATGTGGCACCTCTGGTGCTTCTTGATCGGGGAAGCAATCTTCGGAACACCCGTCACAGCGGCATTCAATGCGATACTTCCTGACATCGTACCCAAAAACCGCTTGGTTCGAGTCAACGGCTTACTGAGTTCGTGGGGGATGGCCGACAACCTCATCGAGGCAGCGCTGAGCGGTGTAATTCTTGCCCTCTGGGGCCCTGCTCCCATCTTCCTATTCAACGGTGTCATGTACTTGGTTGGAGCTGCCGCCGCGCTGTTCGTACCACAACGCGCCGGCACGCCGCACAAGGATCAAGACAAGCCTCGCTGGCGTCCGATTCACGATCTTCGGTGTTCCTTCCGATACATTGCTCAAGAGAAACTCCTTCGAAGAGTCGTGACACTGGATTTCCTCAGTGATGTCGTATTCGCACCGCTGTTCTTCCTGGCTCCCGTTGTTTCTGCTGCCATCGGGATGGGATCGCAAGGCTATGGTTTCTTGCAGAGTCTGTCGCTGGGCGGCGTATTGGCAGGAAGCCTGGTGGCCTCGTCAATCGGCGCCAAGTGGCCCAAATTCGCCATGTGGATTGGAGGAACCATTCTTTTCTCGCTGGCTTTCCTCGCCCTAGGCATCCACCTGGTGCCAACAGCCGCGCTGATCGTGTTCTTCCTGTTCGGCCTCGGTGTTGCGGGCGGCCGCGTGTACGGGCACACACTCATTCAGCAAGTGCTTCCCTCCAAGATACGGGGACGAGTCAATGGGATCCAGGCGTTCTTGGGTGGAGTGCTTCAGCCGGTCTCATTGGCCGTTGTCATGGCGTTGATTGACGTTTCCGGCGTAGACCGCGTGCTGATTTGGCTTTCTTTGCTCATGCTCGTGATTGCCGCCTGCTACCTGCTGTTGCTTCCTTTGCGTGAGAAAAATTGGGTCCTTTCGGAGCCTCAGGAATAGGGCAAGAGGCTCTCCGCGACTGCGGAGAGCCTTTTGCTCCGTTGAGATCTGTTCGCTTACTGATATGGACGCACAACCTCCACTACATCGGGAAATGCGATGCCTAGCTCCTCAAGCTTGGCGATCGTCGGAACTCCGTTGTTCGTCCATCCGCGGCGCCTGTATACAGCGTCGATCAACGTTTCGTACTGGGCTTCGCGATGTGTTCGCAGGACAGCCACCTTCTCCGCGGTCGATTGTCCGACAGGATTCACGTTGAGCTGATCCCTCAATTGACCGTCGTAGCGCTCGGCGCGGGATTCGTACTCCTCCTCAGTCACCGGGCCGACGGATCGATACGGGATGGCGTCATGCTCACGCGTTCCGAATCCCATGCGGGCACCGAACACACGTTGGAAGTTGTAGACACGTTCCGATTGGAGAATCAGATCCGCCGGACTCACTTCCTTCCCGGTCACCGCGGCAAAGACATTGCAGTAGTTATCAACGTGCTCCGGCACCTTGGCCGGGTCGGCTGTCTGCGCGTTGTCGGCGGGCTCAACATCATTCCAGGGTAGCTTGCAATGGCCGACCAACCCGAACCACGTTCGCCACATCGGGAAGTAGTGCAGGGCCTCGGCCTTGTCCTCGAACGTCGGGATTTGGTTGTTCACCATATCCATGAAGATCAGCCAGGCTTCGTCGTGCTGAGGCCCCTTGAGAGCCAGCCCGTATCCACCCTGCATGGCCAATGATTCCTTGGTGACGTACTCGGAATATTCGAGCCCCTTGGCCTCCATGCCGATGTCCTGCATGAAAGCCGGGTCGGCGCCGTGATCGCGGGCGAACATCTCCTTCATACGGCGGATTCCCTGCCCGACAATGACTCCGAATCCGTCTCCGCGGCCCATTTGATGAAGAACTTCCAAGGCCGTTTCCACGTTCCCGAAGCGAAGATCCATCCCTCCGGTCACTTCGGGGCCGATGAGGCCTGCTTCGTAACATTCCATCACAAACGCAAGTCCTGTGGTAAAGGAGATGGTATCGATCCCGTAAGTATCGCAATAGAAATTCATCTCCAACACGAACTCCGGATCGAAGATACCGATGTTGGCACTTCCGGCTGTGGTTTCGTATTCCGGTCCGTCCACCAGCACCCGCGATCCCTTGTATGGCCCCGTCTTGAGAGGGAAGTCGTCGACGGCGTGCGAGCAAGACATGGTGCAGCCGAGCCAACAGCCGTCAGGCATGTTCTGACCAAACCGTTCTCGCCACACAGGCGACGAGATGTTGCCGGATTCTGGATGGCAGCCGAATTTGTAGTTGTGGGTGGGGAGCAAATCGTACTCGTCCATGATCTCCACCAAATGGGCCGTACCGACGCGACGCATGTCGCATTGGCCGGCGTCGAGTTCCAGGATTTCCTTGTTGATGCGTGCGCCCACTTCCTGTAGCCGTTTCAGGTCGGCCGGCTGGTTGGAATCCGGATTTACGGCCGGGCTCTTCACGACCAAAGCGGCAATCTTCTTGTCTCGGAACACAGTTCCGGTCCCTCCGCGGCCGGCTTGCTTGATGCGTAGGGCCTGACGCTTGAGATCGAAGAAACTGAAGTTGAGACAACCCCAGCGGACGTGTTCTGCGCCGGCACCGGCTGACACCGTCGAAATGGCGGCGATATCGCGGGGAGCATCGGAATCGGCAAACTCATGAATGAGCTTCTCGGCGAACACGTGTGTGTTGATGTCGGTATCGGGGCAAGCAAGCAATTGGACCGTTCCCTGGACGCCATCGATAAAGACGATGACGTTCTCGGAAGCCTTTCCTTGCAGCTCGATGGCGTCCCATCCGGCGAATTTCAGATAGGGACCGAAATACCCGCCGGCATTGGAATCGATAACGTTGCCCGTCAGTGGAGATAGGCTGACCACGATCGACTTCCCCGAACCGGGGTAGTTGGTAGTCCCCCCGACAGGACCGGACGAGATCACGATTTCGTTCTCAGGGTCGTTCCACTTGGTGGTTCCCCGGACGGCGTTCCACAATCGCCACACGCCAAAGCCACGCCCGCCGATGAAGACATCCTTCATCTGCTGGGTGACCGGACGTTCCTCAACAACGCCGGTGTCGACGTTGACATAAAGCGTTCTGCCGGTATAGCCGCGCTCGGCTTTCAGCAACGCATATGCCTGCTCGGAAATGATTCGGTAGTCAGCCGGTAGTGTCATTTGCGCCTCCTACATGTGCGAGAACCGCACAGCCAAATTGAAGATGTGTTCCGGTACAAGTTTAGGAAAGCCGGCCCACAACC
>DAOVHV010000120.1 GCA_030671645.1 bacterium
GAGCCCAGTTTGCGTGGTGCGCCAACTAGAGAAGAGGCTTTGCCTCTTCTCTCAAGCAACCCGCAGGGTTGCCGTTCTCTGAACAGCTCGAAGAGCTGTCATTCGGCCACTAGATCGAGGCCGCGGATTTGAACGTCGTTGCGCCAATCGTCAAATCCGACGTGACAAACGAGGGAACCGCTCTCCGCCTGCTCGAATTCCTCGAGGTACTTGGCCATGCGAAACGCGATGAAGGAAGCCGAGTGCCCATCTTGTGTCACTCGCCCCTTGAGATGCTGGCGCCGATTTCCGACCAAGGTCAAGTCAGCGAACGTACAATCCTCGATCAAGAAATGCGGTTCGCGGTTCCCTTGACCATAAGGGCCGAGCGACGTCAAATTGGTGAACAATCTGAGATCGATGTCTTGAAGCCGAAGTCGCGTGTCGATCGTGCTGACAGCTTGAATCTCCATGTCAGCACGGTGTTCTTGTGCGTACCGCATGAGTTGTTCTTCGAACTCGGGAAGATTCTCGTTGGCAATAGCGAATCCGGCTGCCATGCGGTGTCCCCCGAATTGCAGGAGCAGGCCCTCGTGTTCTCGAAGACAGGCGCTGATGTCAAACGATCCGACGCTTCGACACGATCCGCGGCTGACGCGATCTCCGTGCGACAACACGATCGCCGGGACTCCAAATCGATCCGCCAAGTTTGACGCGACCAGGCCGAGAATGCCTTCGTTCCAATACTCTCCCATCAGGAACACCAACCCGCTCTCCCTCGGGTTGAGTCCCTTTTCACGAATTTTCTCTTCGGCTTGCGCGATCAAGTCGGACTGGGCGATTTCCCGATCTTTGTTGTAGTCGATCAGGATTTCGGCCAAGTACTCGGCTTGATCGGATGCCTCGGTGGTCAGCAATAGGAATGCGACCTTAGGATCTCCGGCACGGTTGGCGGCATTAAGCTTGGGCGCCACCAGATAGCCAATATCCATGGCGCTGATTTTTTTCGAATTAACGGACAGTGTCTCCAGGAGTACCCGCAATCCGAGAGACGAACCTGCACCTTTGGCAATGAGCAAGAACGCCTCCCGTACCAAGGCCCGATTCTCGGACTCGCCGTCGTGCGAAAGAGGAACCATATCAGCGATCGTTCCCAGCGCCACCAGATCGAGCAAATGAACGGGCATCGGTTTTTCCAATCGCTCATACAGCCCGCAAACGAGCTTGAAAGCTACGCCGACACCGGCCAGATGCTTGTTGGGATACCCGTCTCCGGGTTGATGGGGATCGATGATGGCCAAGGCATTGGGTAGGCTGCCGATAGGTAAGTGATGGTCGGTGATGATCGTATCGATCCCGGCCTGCTTCAATTGCTCGATCTCTTCCTTGTTACCGATTCCACAGTCAACAGTAATGACGAGCGAAAACTGCTCGTCAATGGCACGAAGGACAAAGGGTTTAGAGAGGCCGTGTCCTCTCCGTCGATCTCCGACATCGACCTTGACTGAGTTCTTGGGCAGAAGCGGACGAATGGCCCGATAAAGCACAGCGGCGCCGGTGAGCCCGTCGACATCGAAATCTCCGTGGATAAACACTCGCTCGGAACGAGCGACCGCCTTCTGAAGACGGTCCAGCGCCTCGGTCATCCCTTCCAACAGAAACGGAGAATGCAGGCTTTGCATGCTGGGATCGATGAGCGCATTCCAGTCAGCTCCACCGCGTTGTGCCAGCAACACGGCAAACGGTGTTGCACAACTTAACGAAGTTTGAATGGCCGAGATGAGAGACTCACTCGGAAGACTAGTGACTTCCCAATCCCTCCCCCTCCGGAGGATGGATCTCATTTGGCTTTCTTCGCTCCTCCGGCTTTCATTGTCCAGGCGTAGAGAATGGGGTTGGCGATGTACATGGACGAGTACGTTCCCACGATGACTCCGATGAGCAGCGCCAACGAGAATCCGCGCAATACGGATCCGCCGAACAAGAACAGAATGATGACGGGAATGAAGGTCGTGGTCGACGTGTTTAAAGTGCGGCTCAACGACTGGTTCACGGAGTGGTTGATAACCTCGAACACCGTTTTACGGCGCTCAAGTTTGAAGTTCTCGCGAATACGGTCGTAGATCACGATCGTGTCGTTCAACGAATATCCGACGATGGTCAGGAAGGCGGCGATGGTGGCCAGATTGACTTCCACCTGGAAGATTGCGAACAAGCCCAGCGCAATGATCACGTCATGCAGAATGGCGGCCACGGCACCGATGGCATATCGGAGGCGGAATCGCCAGGAGATGTAGACAAGAATAGCGACCAGAGCCAACAGGACAGCCTGCCATCCCTTCTCCGCCAGCTCGCGACTCACTTGCTTGCCGATGAGACGACGGCTGATGCCTTGGTCTTCGACCGGGAAATCGCGCTGCAGCATGGCCACGATCTGGTCGGCTGTGTCCGAATCGTCCAACTGCATGGTGATGATCTTCTTGTTCCCTTCGGTATCTTGGATGACGCTCTTGGTCAGATCCACGCCGCCGGCGTAAATATCACCCAACGCGCTACGGATCTTGGCGGTGTCGACGGCCTCGGTGAATAGAATCGTGAATTCCATTCCGCCGGTGAAGTCAATGCCCATGCGAAGTCCGCGGATCCCCGGGATCAGAACAATGAAGCTGATCAGAATCAGCACCAGGGAAATGGGCAAGAAGATCTTGGTCTTACCGAGGAAATCGAACTGCCGCATGGCTTGCCTCCCTTAGGCTGCTTGAACCTTTTGCGTCCACCGAGACTTAATCCGAGCGGCTTTATTCGGATGAATCGTGTTTCGCTTTGCTGCCTTGTCAACCGCTTTTGCCAACTCGGGCAACAGCGCAGTCGCGCCTTGCTTGTCGTTCGCTTCGAGAAGAAGGCGAATCTGCTTCAAGACCCTACGGATCTCGGCCTTCTTCGATCGATTAAGGCCGCGGCGCTTTGTATTCTGACGGAGTCTCTTTCGTGCAGAATCTATATTTGGAATTGGGTATCACCTCGTCCATGAATCTCGTTTAGGATTGCCTTGTCAAAAGACGGGAAATGTTAGCGGACAGCGGGAAGTGAATCAAGCTGGGATCATTTTCCACTCGATTACATAGGAGCCTGTCACCTCTTCTCCTGGACGCTTCTCCCATCGGCAAGCCGTGATCGATGTCCGGACGTGGTCTTGGGGGGCGCCAGGATTTCGTAATCAAGCATATTTCCGCGCAATTTCCCGCTTTAGTGTCGATTGTACTGAGCCTTACGGGTTGCTAGGATGGTCGTGGTTTTCACTTTGTGTTGTCCTATCCGGGGGGAGGGGTTCATGCAGTACATCGTCAAGCGCGATGGTCGCGTCGTCTCTTTTGATGAGGCCAAAATCACTACCGCCATTTGGAATGCTATGCGATCTGTCAGAGATCCTGATGATGAGGCCGCCAAGTCGCTATCCCAGCAAGTGACTGCAAACCTCGACGAGCGATTCGTCGGCGAGAACCCCACTGTTGAGGAGATTCAAGACCTGGTCGAGGAAACGCTCATCAAGGCCGGATGGGCACAAACGGCCAAGGCCTACATTATCTATCGAAAGAAGCACGAAGACCTGCGCGAGATACGCGGCCGGTTGACCGAGCTACCGTTGGTCGAGGACTACTTGAACGATCGCGATTGGCGTATCCGCGAGAACTCCAATATGACGTTCTCGCTGCAAGGCTTGAATAGCCACATCACCGACAAGATCATCTCCCGCTACTGGCTGAGTCGGATCTACGAAGACCACATCTGCGAGGCCCACGAATCAGGAGATCTGCACCTGCACGATTTGGGAACATTGGGTGCCTATTGTGTGGGCTGGGATCTGAGCGATCTGCTGTTGCGCGGATTCCGCGGCGTACGCGGAAAGATCGAATCCCGACCCGCCAAGCACTTCCGAGTGGCCCTGCTGCAAATGGTCAATTTCTTGTACACGCTGCAAGGAGAGTCGGCCGGGGCACAGGCGTTGTCCAATGTAGACACCTACCTGGCACCGTTCATCCGTGCCGACGGCTTGACCTACGCCGACGTTAAGCAGAATCTGCAGGAATTCATCTATAACATGAACGTGTCCACGCGCGTTGGCTTTCAAACGCCGTTCACCAACGTAACGATGGATCTGCACGTTCCCAGATACATGCAATCCGAAGCGGTCATTCTCGGTGGTGTGCTCCAGGATTCGGTGTATGGTGACTTCCAGCCGGAGATGGATCTGTTCAACCGGGCTTTTGCCGAGATCTTGCTCGAAGGCGATATGCAAGGGCGGCCGTTCACCTTCCCCATCCCGACGTACAACATCACCAAGGATTTCGATTGGGACAATCCGGTGTTGGAGCCGTTGTGGGAAGTAACTGCCAAATACGGCATTCCC
>DAOVHV010000154.1 GCA_030671645.1 bacterium
AAACGCAACGGCTCTTCACCATGAAGAGCACGAAGGGCTTGAAGGAAACCCACCCTGTCTCTGGGTACGGACACAGAGCTCTCCACTTCTTCTACGAGCCAGCTCATGGCATAGCTCGCCCCTTCATGTCCTTCATGGTCAATTTGCTTGTATAGCGGTTGCCGTACCCTCATGGTTATGAGACTTGAAGTATCAACAACATTCCGAAACTGGACATTCTAGTCAGTCCAAACGCAGAGACGATGTCGAATCCATCCTTATGAGGTTGTTCATACCGCGCAAGTCGAACTTCCGCGAGCTGGTGTCGTGTTCGCAATCTGGGATCGCGTCCCGCCAAGAGTGTGAAGCAGGTTCCTAAGCCGGCACTGCTAAATCGGAGGAATCACGAATTGGTGGCTTGCTTGCGAAGATGCACTTCCACGATGTCGCCGTCTTCGAGCACGTGATCGCTGGGCACTTGCTGGCCGTCGAATCGTCCCGATCCCCAGATGCGGACATACTTGAGCCGATCGGCGAATTCTCGATGCACCGCACGTACGGCATCGATGGCCTGGCTCCCGGATGGGAGCGTGTAAGGCTCGGTCATGTCCGGCTTGTGTCCGGGCAGCTTGGTGTAAACCCGAACGACGTCCAACGCCTCGAACACAGCCGCTCTCAAAGCGTCAAGACCATCTCTCTCGTTCCCGGAGACGGACAGGACCGGGAGAAGCAATTGATCGGCCGCCTCCTGAATCGAACTCGCGTCTACAAGATCGGATTTTGTCAGCACGATTAGCGCCGGTATGTCTTTGACTCGATCCTCGACATTCGCCGGACGATCCTTGACCGGATGGATGTTCCTCTCCCGCAACTGATCGACAAGTTCATCGAATTCATCCTTCAACAACTCGCCGTCCGAAGCATCCAACACCAACAAGGCGAGATCGCAGGATCTGATAAGGCCATATACCCAGGATTCGGTGTAATCGAGGGCCAGTGGCGGCAGATCGACCAGTTGGATCACGATGTCCTCGAACGCCATCATGCCCGGCACAGGGATCAGCGTAGAAAAGGGATACGTCGCCACCTCCGGCTTGGCATTGGTCAGTGCCGAAAGCAAAGTCGATTTGCCCGCGTTGGGAGGCCCCACCAGAACAACCTGACCGGCACCATCCTTGGGAACATGTTCGTAGGAGTGAGACCTACCTTTCTTGGAACCGCCGGCAGCGCCACGCGCCTTGGCAATGCGCTTCTTGATGTCGGCCTGCATGTGGTCGGTTCCCTTGTGCTTGGGAATCGTCTGCAGCATCTCCTCCAACGCCGCCAGCTTCTCGTCCGGCGACGTGGCCTGGCGCAGTTTCAGGCGCGCTTTGATGAAATCAGCTGTTAGATTGGCCGGCATGAGTGAACTCCCCAGCTGGTAGGGTACGGCGAGATCTCACGACATGCAACGAACGTCTAGTTTGTCCAGTCCTGCAATTGTGTTGACACTTCAGACCTCCTGTACACAGAGCTGTGAGATTTGACACGCCCAACTATAAATGACAAGGGCAGCAGCCATACAAGCAAATTGACCATGAAGGCGCGAGCTATGCCATGAGCTAGCTCGTAGAAGAAGTGGAGAGCTCTGTCTCTGCATCCAAGGCAGTGTCAGGGTTTCCTGCAAGCTCTTAGTGCCTTTCATGGTAGAAACGAGCTTTTGAACCACAAAGCTCACGAAGAACAAGAAACTTCGATCTTGTACGCAAGGCGGTGTCGGGACTTCCTTCAAGCCCTTCATGGTAAGAACAAGCGTTGAGACTCGGCAATCTAGTCGTTGTGCGGAATCTTGATGGTGCTTCCTCCCACGAATTCCCGAACGACCGCGTCACCAGGTATCAATGAGGCATCGCCGACTTGCTTCTCCGTCAATCCCACCACCGAATCCATCAATCGCTGTACTCGTCGCTGGCGAATGCGCGCATCGAGATACGAAGGGTAGAGTGTCAGATCCTCCTCTTTCGGCCAAATCCCCTCGTCACCGGTGAAGAACGGCTTGAGAATGGGAAGATCGAACGGCATGCCGCCGTTCACCACAAAGTCGGCCATTCCTTTGAGTGGGATGATGGAGAACAGCTCGCCCGCTCGCACGTAATGCCAATGAAGCAGCGTGGCCAGCGGCGGGTGATTGCGGTGCTTGCTGTCACGAAGTGTTCTTCGCAAGAGTCGAATATCCTCAAAACGTGTCAAGCGGCGATCCGAGTGATCCCCTTGATACAGAGGAATGAGCGGATGTGGCTCGTACAGTGGATTCATCGCTTCGATGTACAACCGGAAGATGTGAGATGGATCGATCCCTTCAGAAACTGGAGGGTAGAAACCATGCAGACAATCGAGCACCAGAATCTGATCCGGCTCCCTGCGAACAGGCACCGTTCCCGTACGATGACCTTCCTTGAAGCTGTACACCGGCTTATCGATGGTTTCCCCAGCCAGCAGAGCAAGCAGATGCTCGTTGAGAAGCTGGATATCGAGCGCCTCCGGTGTTTCGTAATTACGGTCGTCGATCCAGTCGGAGGGATGCTCGATCAACGACCAGAAATAGTCATCCAGATTGAGCATCAGGAAACGGAGTCCGTGCTTTCGAAGACGTTCGGTCACCTTCACCGTGGTCGTTGTTTTGCCGGACGATGAAGGGCCGGAAACCCAAATCATCCGGATATCGTCACCGGATTCGATCCGTCCGAGCAGCCTAGCGGCAACGTCATCCAAAGTCGATTCGTAGCGATCGAGCGCTTCGTCGATGAGACCTTTCAGGTTGCCGCTTTCGACGATATCGTTGACGCCTTCCACCGTGTCGCATTCGCGCTGCCGATTCCATTCCAGCAGAGGATCCATCGTTTCCTTGGGATAGCCGTTTCGAGCGAATTGCCCCTCGGTAATCGCACCCTGGCGGACCCAATGATGCCCCCAGCGAAAACAAGTATAGGCATCGGCCACCGTCGTGAACCCGTTGCTTCGCAACACATGCAGTACGGTATCCTGGATCGCTTCAACTGTTGGAGGGAAATTCGTTACCAGATGCTTCTCGTTTGCATTCAGGCACAACACGACAAGATCTGCAAGGAATTCGGCGATACCCTGGTCCGTACCACCGGCAGCGAAGATCTTCTCATTGATCTCAGGCAGATAATCGGGAGCGAAGCCACCCGCCGAATCCGCCCCGCGCTTAATGGCGCGCAAGATCTTGGCGGGATCAAACGTGACCAGTGAGTGATTACGCTTCCGTATCTTCCCTATTCGATTCAATACCGGCATGATCCAGCATTATGGCACGCGCATCATTAGCGCAGCAAGTGCGAATGTCCGCTTCGGGTTCTCGCGAATTGCGCCACTTCTTCTCGCGCCCGTCATCAATTACCTGCCGCCACGCAGCCGGATGCTTGGCAAGTTCGCCCTATATCCGTCTTTCTATTCGTCATTAGACCCGATGTTTGATGCTATGCATCAAACTCGGACGAACTGACGAGCGAAGCTGTCAGTTCGCACTCACATCAAGCCGCAAAGACGCAGAGAGAGGAATGAGCACTCGGGGACAGGCACAGTTTCCCGAACGGAGCCTGTCCCCTT
>DAOVHV010000201.1 GCA_030671645.1 bacterium
GGGACTGTCGGGAAGGCAATCGCTGTGGCAAAGATGTCTTCCTCGAACAATCGCTTGGAGAACGCCCATGCCGTCGGCGCCTCTCCCAACATCACCGGAGTGATCGGGGTCTCACTTTTCCCGCAATCGAATCCGAGCGATTGCAGCTGACTGGTGAAGTAGTCAGCGTTCTCCCACAGCTTGCGAACCGGTTCGTCGGATGCTTCCAGGATTTCAATCGCTGCGATACAGGCGGCCACATCAGGCGGCGTAGCCGCGGAAGAGAACAGGAATGGGCGCGCACGCTGTCGCAGATACTCGACCAACTGCGCCTCCCCGGCGATGTATCCTCCCATCACTCCGAATGCCTTGGACATCGTGCCGCATTCGATGTCAACGCGGCCCTGCAGCCCGAAGTGATCGACAATCCCGCGGCCGTGGCTCCCTAGTACACCTTCCCCGTGGGCGTCATCTACCATCACCATCGCGTCGTACTGCTCCGCCAGTTCGACAATCGCGGGCAGAGGAGCCAAGTCGCCGTCCATAGAGAACACGCCGTCGGTGATGATCAGCTTCTTGGCAATGTTCTTGTCTTCTTCCAGTTGGGTGGCCAGAGTATCGACGTCACGATGAGGGAAGATGACGCGCTTGGCCTTGGTCAGGCGCACGCCGTCGATAATGGATGCATGGTTCATCTCGTCCGTGAAAATGACGTCTTCCTTGCCCATCAGCAGGGGAATGACGGCGAGATTGGTGTTAAGGCCGGATTGAACCGACAGCGCCGCTTCCGTGCCCTTGAAACGGGCGATCGCTTTCTCAAGCTCAAGATGGAGCGTCATCGTCCCGGCAATGGATCGAACCGCTCCTGGACCTACGCCGTATTCCTTGATAGCGGCAATAGCGGCTTGGGCAAGCCGGGTGTCGTTGGCAAAACCCAGATAATTGTTTGAGCAAAGATTGAGCCGGGATTTCCCATCGATTGTGACCCAAGCTCCCATCGGCCCCTCGATGGTGCGAATCGTATTATACAGACCCTTCTCGCGCAGGTCGGATAACGCCTGCTCAATGAATGACAGTTTACCCATCGTTCCTCCTTGCTCGTTCAGCTTCGCTTATGTCCCGCTGAGGGCGCTTCACCCACTCGCTCGATCGTATCAAGAAACGCCATTGCGTACCTGAGGTGGGGAATTGTGATCGATCCACCGACGACAAGAGCGATCCCCAACGCTTCGATAACTTCCTCGTTCGTGGCGCCGCACTCGACTGCTTCGATGAGATGGTAGCAGATACAATCGTTACATCGAAGCACAGTCGATGCCACCAGCCCCATCAGCTCCTTCGCCTTCTTGGGCAACGCGCCTTCATCATAGACGTCATGATCCAGGGCGAAGAAACGTTTCATCGGAAGATCGGCCTGGGAAAGCACGAGTTCGTTCAGTGCCTTTCTGCGTTTCGCATATTCGGCTGCACTTTCCATGAGTCCTCGCTTTCAATCGACGCTTAAGGATACTACCAGGGCCCTCTCTGTTCACACGTCTAAGCCGATTCAGCCAACAAACGATCCGCATCGCTGAGGATTCGCCGGCCTTCATCGTAGCTCAGTGCGCCGACCGCGTCCTTGAATCGCAACCACCGGAAATCGATATGCTCAGAAGATAGGGACACACCGGCTTGCGGTGTCTCAGCAAGAAAATAGACAACGGTCTTGGCAATTCGTTGTCCGCTTCTCTGGAAGTGATAGCTGCTCGTCTCACGAAATCCCGGGATGGGACGAAGCTGATCGATGCTTGTTTCTTCGAAGATCTCGCGTACCGCCGCCGCCAATTCCTCTTCTCCTGGTTCGAGCCTTCCTTTGGGCAACGCCCAATGCCCGTCGTTACGATGGCGGAGCAGCAAGTATTGGCGTTGTTGATGAA
>DAOVHV010000127.1 GCA_030671645.1 bacterium
GGCCAGTCCGCGCCATAACGCCTTACGATCGTTCTCGCTTCGCAATGGCGGCCCGATCTTCACCAACGGACCCAGCGTTCGAAGCGCATCCTCAGTCAATGTCAGATATTGCGGGCAGGTCTCAGCAAAAACGCGGTATCCTATTGCGCGCGCGCGCGCCACCTCTTCCATGCCCAGCTGTGCTGTCATATGCGGAATATAGAGGGGGCATCCGGCAACCTGCGCCATAGCGATGGCGCGGTGGATGGCTTCGGCTTCGAGAATGGCCGGTCGGGTGGCCACAAACACACCCAGCGGATCTTCTCCGGCCTTGTTGGTCTTGTCCTGAAGATAGTCGGTAGCCAGCCCGTTTTCCGCGTGAACCATGGCCATTCCACCAGCTTTGCCGAGAATGTCCATGGTCCTCATGAGTTGATAGTCATCCGTCATCCAACCAAGCTTGGCGTAGGCCATGAACATCTTGTGCGATGTCACGCCCGCTTCCAGCGCAAGCGGAATCTCATGGGACTGGTTGGCCGGATCGAACAGTCCGCCGTGAAGCGCGAAATCCAACAGGGAAACAGCCTCCGCTTCCTCTCGGAAACGATGGATCGTGTCCATCAACCCCTCACCCGGTTTGGCATAAGCGAAGTGAATCACCGTAGTTACGCCACCGTGCGCCGCTGTCACGGGAAGACTTTCCAAATCATCGAGATACACGGGGTGCGTGTGCACATCGATGACTCCCGGCAGCACAAGCAAATCGCTGGCATCGATCGTTCGTTCCGCCTTGGCATCGAGATCTCGGCCCACGGCAATCACTTTGCCGCCGTCGATCGCCACATCGGCAACCTCGATACCTCGAGAACTAACAACAGATCCTCCGCGAACGATCAGCTCGGCCATCGCACTTCCTCCCTCACAGCAGGACGTGTTCACATCGTACACGACATGATAGGGGCAGATTCTTCGTCCTGCCGGGTATAGAGTTTGCCTGATGGCTATCGTTGTTTCATCAAGTCGGCCGACAGAAGCCGTCGAGCCCAGCCGGACCCCTAATTCCCAGCGGTGATGTGGCACGACCTGCCAGAGCAGCCGGTGTAGTCGTGCCAGCTATCGCAAGAATGTCCCCACCAGTCGTAGCGCGAATCATTTTCTAGACAATCGCAGACTGCTCACAGGCCCGCTTCGAAGAGGAGAAGAGGAACATGAGCGAAGCGACTGTCAGGATATTCCTCGGACATATTCTCAAAGGAACAACGTGGGCGGCTGCGCCGCCCACGTTATACTGCAGGACCAAGAGGAGGCCATCATCGACAACCAGCGGGCAGTGCGGTATGAACGTTTGTACGAACAGCTGAGAGGTCTCATTGAGAACAAATCCCCCGGTCTCCAGGCTGCCATGGCCACCATCTGTGCCGTGCTCCATGCCAAGATGCAACATCACTTCTGGACGGGTTTCTATTTCGTGGAGAGTGAGGGCGAACTCCATGTAGGTCCTTATCAAGGCCCGGTTGCCTGTCAGATCCTGAAGGGACAGGGCGTTTGCCTCCAGGGTGCACGTACCAAGGAACCGGTCGTCGTACCTGACGTTGAAGCGTTCCCCGGTCACATTGCCTGCGACTCCCGATCCAAGAGCGAAATTGTGATCCCACTCGTTAAGGATGGTCATGTGGTTGCGGTGCTGGATGTCGATTCGTCCGAACTGAATCAATTCACTGAAGCCGATATCGAGCCACTCACCAAGATTCTGCAGTTGCTGAACCCCTATCTCTAGCCTGTCCAGTCAGCAATTGGTTGACACTTCAGAGTTCCTGTAGACAGAGGTGTGTGACTGGACACTCCTAACTATGAAGGGCATGGGCAACCGCCAACCAAGCGAATCAACCATGAAGGACATGAAGAGGCGTGCTATGCCATGAGCTAGCACGGTGAAGAAAGGATAAGCAATAAGTCTTGTCCCCGAGGGTGGGGTGGGGGTTCCTTCAAGCTCTTCGTGCTCTTCATGGTAAAGAGCTGTTGCATTTCGGCAGGATTTTCCAATCCTGGAATGTTGTTGACACTTGAAGTCTCTCTGTCTCCTGTAAACAGAACTGTCGTCTCGACACTCTAGGTCCGCTCGCCATAGCGAGTCATCACTTCGAACATCGCTTTGGCTCCAAATTCCACCGACTCGACGGGAATGCGCTCGTCAGCCGCATGAATGGTCTCGAAGAAATTGAAGCTGGGCGGAAGATTCATGGGAATGAATCCATAGGTCTGAATACCTAATTGAGCGAAGAACCGTGCGTCCGAGCTGCCGGGAAGCAGATAGGGAACTTGATGAGAATCAGGATGTGCTCGCTTCAACACATCGGCCAATAACGGGAACAGGCCGAAGTCAGTCTCCGTAGTACCGCGATCATACAGCAGCACTTGGTAATCCAGGTCCTCCCGCAGGACAGCGCCGAGTTCCACGAACAGATCTTGCGGCTGAAATCCGGGCAGCAATCGTCCGTCCAAGCCGAGCACGATTTCCGATGGAATGACATTCGGCTTCTCTCCCCCTCGCACGATGGTCGCGTTGACAGTATTACGGAACAACGGTTCGAGGTTGCGTCCGGTATCTCCCAATAGCTTGAGAATCCGATCGGTCAGCAGAGGATTCAGCAATCTCCGAAAGATGAGACGTTTGTGCAGTGGCAATGCGTCGGCCATGTCTCGGACCATTCGTTCGGTGATGGGTGTGATATGAATCGGCAAACGACAACGATTGAGCCGGCTGAGTACATGTCCCAGTTTCGCCATGGCGCCATCGCGCATCGGTCGGGCGCCGTGCCCTCCCGGACCTCGAATGGTTGCTTCCATCCAACAGGGCTGCTTCTCACCCACTTGGATCATGTACAGAGGCTTCCCGTCAATATAGAGGGGGAAGCCCCCGAACTCGCCGATGGCATAGCGAACCCCCTCGAAAAGTGAGGGATGCTCCTCCACTAAGTACTTCGCTCCCATCGTCCCACCGGTCTCTTCGTCGCTTACTGCCGCGAACAGGATGTCGCCGGATGGTTGCAGACCGGTGGATTTGGCCCTAAGTAGAGCGGCCATCATCATGGCAATGCCGGCCTTCATATCCAGCGCGCCGCGTCCCCAGATGTACCCATCCTGAATCCGTCCCTCAAACGGGGGGACCGACCACTGCTGATGTGCGGTTGTGACCACGTCGACGTGTCCGAACAGCAGGAGCCCGGGAGCCGATCCATTCCCCGGCAGCCGTGCCACCAGATTGGGGCGCTGGGGATCCACCGCCTGAATCGAAGTCTCAATCCCCACATCACGCAATAGGCCATCGAGGTACTCGATGCACGGACGTTCGTTTCCCGGCGGGTTGGTGGTGTCGAATCGAATCAACTCCTGCAAGATCATTGCGGCCGTGCGTTCTGACATCGTCCCTCCCACGCGACCATACCGGGACTGTCTGGTTAGCACAAATGAAGTGCGGCTACAAAAACAGACACGAGGGCGTGATGAGGTGGGATCATGAGCCCCCGCGTCGCGAACCTAGGGCGCAGCGCGCAGTTGTAAGACTGTCTGTTGCTGCGAATCCAGATTGTCCTTCGCTCGTGAAGATACCTTGAACAGCCTGTGGAACTCCTGCGGGGGAGGTTGTAGTTCCGGCCGCATTCCGGGTTAAATAGGATGAGGTGATCCACATGAAGAAGACCAGCCTATTCGCTTTCGTTCTCTGGATCAGTATCACTGTTGGATTCGCATCCTTCGGGGAACCGGTCACTGTCACCTATCTTGGACATTCGTGCTTTACGATCCAGTCGCAAGACGGCCCGGTCATCATGATCGACCCCTATGCTTCATACGTTCCCTATCCCGCGCTCCCCCAACCGGCGGACATCGTCTTGATGACGCATGCCCACATCGATCATTGCCCGCCGTGCTATGGAGAGAGCAATCGATACACAGGCGGTCCAATCGAAGTCGTTCGTTGGGACAATCAAGGCCGCATTCAGGAAGGCAACTGGCGCATCACCGATGATCTGCTCGTTCGATTCATCGAAGCAAGCCACGTGACAGGCACTGGAGGAGGAGAAGGCTACGTCAGCTTGTTCAGTTATGAGGCCGGCGGTATTCGATTCGCCCATCTCGGAGATCTGGGCCGCATCCTCACGAGTTCACAGCTCGCCGCCCTTGAGGACGTTGACGTACTGTTCATCCCTGTAGGCGGTGCCTTCACC
>DAOVHV010000062.1 GCA_030671645.1 bacterium
GAGGGCACATGGAAAAGATCGGACTGCACAGGGGGCAGGGGTTCGCCTTGATCCATCTGTGGCACAACGATGGAATGTCTCAGCGCGACCTGGCACGCTCCATGCACATCAGTCCGGCTTCAGTAACCAACATGCTCCAGCGAATGGAGCGCGACGGTTGGATCGAGCGAAGACGTGACGAAGCGGATCAACGCGTTGTCCGTGTGTTCGCTGCTGACAAGTCCAAGAAGCTGCGGGTTGAGGCGAAACGGGTGTTCCGGGAAATAGAGGATGAACTCGGTTCGGTCTACACCGAAGAAGAGCAAGCTGCTTTGAAGCGGCTTCTGACCAAGCTCTACGAGCATTATGCACCCGGAGATCCGCATCCCTATCATGTTCACCGCTTTCTCCAAGATGAAGATAAGGAGTCCGCGGACACCAGAAGCCACGGCGGGGAGTCCGAATGAGATCGATCTTCAAGTTGTATCGATTCGTCAAGCCTTATCGGTTGTACTCAATCGTCGCTCTCATCCTCTTGCTGGGCATGGTGGCGTCCGATTTGCTGATCCCTCGCTTGACGCAGCGCATCATCGACCAAGGGATCGCTTCGGGCGATTTGCGTGTCGTTTGGACGACGGCATTGATCATGCTGGGAGCGGCCTTGCTGTCGGCACTGTTCGCGCTGGGAAACAACTATCTCTCGGTTCGAGTATCTCAGAATTTTGCGCACGATCTTCGTTCCGAGCTGGTTCGAAAGGTGCAATCGTTCTCATTCGGGAATCTCGATGAGTTACAGACTGGAAATCTGATCACGCGATCGACGTCTGACATCCACATGACGCAGATGATCGTGATGATGTTCCTGCGCATTCTTACTCGGGCCCCCATCTGGGCGATCGGCGCGTCCGTTCTCCTCGTCATCACCAGTCCGAAGCTGGCGCTGATGATGGCCGCGTTCATTCCCGTGATCCTTGTCTTCATCCTGTGGTTCGCACGCAAGGTCCGCCCCTTGTTTCTGTGGGTGCAGAAGAGCCTGGACCGGCTCAACACCGTCTTGCAAGAGAACTTGGCCGGCGTTCGCGTGGTCAAGGCATTTGTTCGAGAGAAGCACGAGGTAAAGCGATTCGAACAGGCTAATGTCGAGTTGATGGCGAAGAACATCCAAGTCATGCGTTTGGTGGCGGTGTTGATGCCAACCATGACCCTCATTCTCAACCTCGGTGTCGCCGGAATCATTTGGTACGGTGGATCGGCCACGTTGGTCGGTGGCATGACTGTCGGAAAGATCGTCGCTTCGATCAACTACCTGGCCTTCGCCCTGTTCCCGCTTATGATGCTGGCAGGAATGCTCGCTCCCATTGGCGCTGCCGATGCATCGGCCAGCCGCATTCTCGAAGTTTTGGAATCCGATCCCAAGGTTCAGGAGAAACCGGGCGCACGCCGACTCGAGAATCCGAGAGGCAAGATTACCTTTGAAGACGTCAGCTTCGGGTACGGTCAGAGTGGGGTGGAGCCCATTCTTTCGAACGTGACGTTCACCGCCGAAGCCGGCGAAACGGTCGCCATCCTCGGCGCCACCGGATCCGGCAAATCGACGCTGATTCACCTCATCCCACGGTTCTATGATGTGACCGACGGGCGCATCACGTTTGACGGCATCGATCTACGCGATCTCCGGATCCACTCGTTGCGATCCAGCGTGGGCATTGCCCTGCAAGAGGCCGTGTTGTTCGGAGGAACGGTTCGCGAGAACATTGCATACGGTCGTGTTGACGCCACTGACGACGAAGTCCGAACGGCGGCGCAGGCGGCGCAGGCGGCGGAATTCATCGACGCCTTCCCCGATGGTTACGACACGGTAGTCGGACAGCGTGGCGTCACACTTTCCGGGGGGCAGCGACAGCGGATCGCCATCGCACGAGCCCTGCTCGTCAAGCCACAAGTGCTCATTCTCGATGACTCAACCAGCGCCGTGGACATCGAAACAGAAGTCAAACTTCAGGACGCGCTGGACCGGCTGATTACGGACTCCGAGAACTCGACGACACGATTCATCGTAGCACAGCGAATCAGTACCGTGTTGCTTGCCGACAAGATCCTTGTCCTCGATAAGGGACGCATCGAGTCGATGGGAACGCACACCGAGTTATTGGGAAGAAGCCGCATCTATCGAGAGATCTACGAGTCGCAATTGGGTGACCTCCCACCGAACTGGAATCCTTCCGCGGAGGTGGCGTCCCATGTCTAGCGGCAATCGATCCCACGCAACGCCTGCCTCCCGCCCCAGCAATCTGATGCGACCGGGCCGTGGTCACGGAATGCGTTTCGAGAAGGCGAAGAACGTGCGAGGGACCACTCGCCGGTTGCTCGGATATCTGCGGCCGTATCGAGCCACCTTGGTCGCCGTATTCGTGCTGGCGACCTTTGGAACCACCATGGCGCTTCTCGGCCCCTATCTGATGGGTTTGGCTATCGATAAACTGGTGACGGGTGAACCTTTGTCTGTCCTGTTACGCATTGTCGGGATCATGCTTGCGTCGTATGTCATCGCCTGGATTGCCAATACAGGACAAGGTGTCCTTATCGCCACCATTGCGCAGAAAGCTATGCGTGTGTTGCGCGGGAATCTGTTCGCCCACATCCAGCGCTTGTCCTTGGCTTTTCATGACAGCCGGTCGTCCGGCGAGTTGATGAGTCGATTAACCAACGACATGGATGCCATTAGCCGCGTGTTGAGCCAAAACGTAACGCAGCTATTCTCCGGACTTCTGACCCTGTTTGGAATTCTGATCGTGATGTTCCTGCTCAATCCCTGGTTGGCGTTGGCATCCATGATCTTCCTGCCCTTGATGATCGGATTGGTCGGTCTTGTCGGAAAGAAGACGCGCGGTGCGTTTCGCGCATACCAATCGAACCTTGGCATCCTTAACGGAACGTTGGAGGAGACCTACAGCGGACAGCGTGTGGTAATGGCGTTCGGACAAGAAGACCGTGTGCTGGATAAGTTCGATGCCGCCAATGCCACTGTGCGTGAAGTTGGAATCCAAGCGATGACCTATGCCCTGCTCGTCATGCCGATGATGGGTGTCCTGTCCAATGCCAACGTGGCTATGGTAGCTGGACTCGGCGGCTGGCTGACCATCAAGGGGATGGCCAGTATCGGTCTGATCGCCACCTTCGTCACATACTCCCGGCGATTCGCTCAACCGCTTCGCCAGCTGGGCGATCTTTACAATCAAGTTCAAGCCGCTTTAGCCGGCGCCGAACGCATCTTCAACGTACTTGATACGGTGCCCGATCTTGAGGACACGGCAGATGCTGCAGATCTAGAACAGATTAAAGGCGATGTGACGTTCGAACACGTTGATTTCAGCTACGTTCACGACGTGCCCGTGCTCAAGAACGTTAGTCTGCATGCGAATGCCGGACAATCCATTGCTCTGGTCGGCCCGACCGGAGCAGGCAAGACGACGATCGTCAATCTCTTGACCCGATTCTATGACATCGATGCCGGCACCATCCGGATCGACGGCGAGAATGTCCGAATGGTGCACAAGGAGTCTCTCCGACGGCAGCTGGGAATCGTGCTCCAGCAATCGTTCCTGTTCGCCGAATCCGTCATGCAGAACATTCGTTATGGACGACTGGATGCATCCGACGAAGAAGTGATCGAGTCCGCCACGCTGGCCAACGCGGATGGCTTCATCCGACGGCTACCCCAGGGTTACGAAACCGTGTTGTCCGAACGCGGCGCCAACCTGTCCGAGGGACAGCGCCAGCTGATATCGATCGCGCGGGCCATCCTGGCCGATCCTCGAATTCTGATCCTCGACGAAGCCACCAGTTCGGTGGATACGAGAACCGAAATGCAGATTCAGGACGCCCTACTCAAATTGATGAAGGGACGAACCAGTTTCGTGATTGCTCATCGTCTCTCGACCATTCGCAAAGCCGACAAGATCGTGGTCATTGAGGACGGTGAAATCGTCGAGCAAGGGCATCATGAGGAATTGCTCGCGCTACAAGGAGCCTATTACCGTTTGTATCAAAGCCAGTTCAGAGGGAAAGAAGCGCTGCAAGCAGAGCTCGGCTCCGCTGTGGTTGAAGGAGAAGAATCATGAAGAAGAGCCTAGGGCGCGAATTCACTCTCATTCTTCTGGTCGCCGTAATCGGAATGCTCCTGATTGGCTGCGGGAACTTCCGCCGGCAAGCGGTGGAGGCTCAAGCGCAACTCGAAGAGGCCGTTCAGCGAGCTGAAATCGCCGAAAGTGCGGCCGTTCGAAACGCGGCCCGGATTCTGGAAATGGGACATCGGATCGACGCCTTGGAAGAGGCGCTGGCCAAGCTTGAGGATTCGATCCATTCAACGGAAACAAATAACTGACAACCCATCTCCACGAGATCCTCATCAAGGTCGCATACGATGAGGCCCAATCTGGGGGATGGTTGAAGGAGGAATTATGAAACGGACGATTGGAATTCTTACTGGATTAGGACTAATGCTTGCAGGTCTCGGCGCGGTTGCGCAATCGGACCTCGATGTCTTCCCCATCGGAACGACAACGATGATCTATACCGTGACCTCCGAAGACACGAGCGAGCCACAGATCTTGGAACTCGTAGTCACTTCGTACGGAGACGACCGCTACACCGTTCGCATGGTGACCGAGCAGACAGGCAACGAAGACGAGCTGGCCACAGGGTTCGGATTCATCTTTGGATCGGCCATGGTTTCGTCGGGAGGCGGACACGACGCCGACTTCTCGTCACTCAACGCGCTGATGGATCAGCGAAGCCGGCTCGAAGAGGGGCAAGACTACCTGCTCCCCGGGGGTGGAATGTTTACCGAGATCGTGGGAGTGACCATCGCCGGGGTCTGGTGCCTGGAAGGCACATTCATCGATGCCGATGATGAAAACGTACGCATGACCGTGGCGTTCGCCCTCACACATCCTGTCTACATTTCGCCTCTGATTCGCGCTGAGGAGTTACGGGATGGCGAGTGGGTCGAAACGTTCTCCCTCGAATTGGTCGAGTACACCGTGGTCGAAGGCGAGGGCTAGCCATGCCGTTGATGAGCATGAAGGACGTCACCAAGGAATACAAACTTGGTAAGACCGTTGTTCGGGCGCTTCGCGGACTGGACCTGGAGATCTTTCAGGGAGAGGTCGTGGCGATCATGGGGCCGTCCGGGTCCGGGAAATCAACCTTGATGCACATTCTCGGTGCGCTCGACATCCCGACTGCAGGGACGGCCATGATTGACGGATCGGATCTGAAAGACATGAAAGAACGCCAGCTCGTGACGTTTCGTGGAAAGAAGGTTGGGTTCGTGTTTCAGACCTTCAATCTGGTTCAGACCTTGAGTGCGTTACAGAATGTTGAGCTACCGATGATCTTTCAGGGAATCGCGAAGTCCGAGCGGATTCGAAAGGCAAAGGACCTTCTGACGCGTGTCGGGCTTGCCGAGCGGATACGGCACAAGCCGAACGAACTCTCCGGCGGCGAACGCCAGCGCGTATCCGTGGCCCGCTCGTTGGCCAACGATCCGGAGATCATCCTGGCTGATGAGCCAACGGGAAACCTGGACACCGAGACAGGGCAATCGATTCTCGATTTACTGAAGGAACTCAGTACCAAGGACGGAAGGACGGTGATTATCGTGACTCACGACCCTGAGGCCGCGGCGATCGCCGATCGAATCATCCAGTTGCGGGACGGGTGCGTGGCGGCCGTTGGCCGCCACGTCACAGAAGGATCGAAGAACGATCCTTCTGCGGTTGGTTCAGCAAGCGGAGGGGCGCAGCCGGATCAAGTCCCGGTAGCTAAGGCCGAAGAAAGCAAAGCTTCTTCGGCAGGCAAGAACTCCGAAGGCCGCCACGTCACAGAAGGATCGAAGAACGATCCTTCTGCTGCTGGTTCAGCAAGTGACGCCAAGCAGCGGGAACAAAGCTCCGCTGCTAGGGCTGAAGAGCATGATGGCTCTTCGGCGAGCAAGACCTCTGAAGGAGGTGTTGCCCATGCGTAAGTTCTTCGATTTCTTGCAGCTTGCCGGACGGAGCATTATCCACCGCAAAATGCGTAGCTGGCTGACTGTCATCGGCGTCTTCATCGGAATTACGGCCGTTGTGGCTCTCATTTCGATTGGTCTGGGTTTCGACAAGACGATTAAGGAACAAGTTTCAGGGGTCTTCGGGGTCGATACGTTCATCGTCATGGATGAAAACGTGTTTGGCCCAGGGGCTCACAATGGAGGAGGTGCCGAGGAGTTTGCACTTGACCTCGAGCTTCTTCGCTCAATC
>DAOVHV010000101.1 GCA_030671645.1 bacterium
GGCGCGGATACGATATGAATTGTTGCCGCCGCGGATGCGGGATTCATATTCCTTATACGTAAACACGCGGATTCCACTTCGCAGCAACGAGCGAGCAACCACATCGCCGATGGTCTGGATACCCTCTCCAGCCGCCCCGACGATGAAGATGCTCAGATCGTTCATGTCACTCTCCTGATTCGAGTCCCTTGTGTCGGGTCGCGCTTTCGTCGGCCAGTTTGTCCAGGGTTGCGTAGGTTTCCTGCGTGGGCAAACCCTTGGTGAACACTGGCTCCATCCATTCCACCTTAAGGTTCGCACACAACGCCTTGGTGTTCTCGGCCGCCTTGCTCGCCCACCCGTATGAACCGATGACGGCCGCGTTTTGAAGCTTTGGCCTCAGAGCAGCGGTGAGATAGGCGGTGAACACAATGCTCGGATGCGGTCCTACCAGCACGGTAGGGGTTGCAAACACAACGGTGGCCGCGTCCACTAAGTGAATAGCGTATTCGCCCAAATCGGTTTTGGACATGTGAAACGAGCGCACGTGCACTCCGCGGTCGTTCAACGCTTCCATCATGTGTTCCACCATCAAGGAGGTAGACCCGTGCATGGACGTGTAGGGAATCAGCACCAGGTTCTTGGGCTCATCGTGAGTCCAATGATGGTAAGCATCGAGAATCCAGGCCGGAACGTTATGAACGGGCCCGTGACTGGGCGCAATGATCTCGATGTCCAAAGGGTCAAGCTTCTCGAGATGGCCTTTGATCAGGGTGGCGAACGGCATCATGATCTCGGCGTAATAACGCTTGGCCGCCTCGTACACATGAGAACCATCTTCCGAAAACAGATCGTCGGTAGCGAGGTGCGAACCGAACAAGTCACACGTGAACAATACTTCTTCCTCGCGCAAGTACGTAAGCATAGTTTCCGGCCAATGCACCCACGGTGCGTGAATGAACTCGAACGTCCAATTTCCCAGCGATAGCGTCTCGCCGTCTTCAACGGCCTGGACGCGATCCTCGGAAATGCCGAGATGGTTGGCGATCATGGGCTTGGCCTTGGGGCTGGAGATGATTTGCACGTCAGGATACTTCTCCAAGATCAACGGCACGGATCCGGAATGATCCTGTTCCACATGCTGAATGATGAGGTAATCGACCCGATCCACGTCGGCAAGTTGGGCGAGAATAGCATCGGACTTGTCGGGATCGGCGGTGTCAATGAGTGCCGTTTTCTCGCTCCCGCGCACGAAATAGGCATTGTAGCTGGTGCCGTCGGGCAACGGGATCAATTCGTCGAATAACCTGCGCTTCCAATCGATCGCCCCCATCCACTCAATACCCGGCCTGATCTCTCTAGCTTTCACGTCGCCACCTCCACACCTGGTTCCAACTTCCAGTTGACACGACATCCACTAGGAGAAAGCATCCGTATCGGAGCTTTCTCCGCGCTAGTCCCGAAGGAACTAGGCCTTCTCAAAAAACTCCTTACCCACGCCGCATTCGGGGCAAACCCAATCTTCGGGCAGATCCTCAAACGAGGTTCCTACTGCGATGTTGTTGGCCGTATCACCGGCCGCCGGATCGTAAACGTAGCCACACACCGTGCATACCCATTTGTCCATTCGCTAACTCCTTTCCTTGCGCAATGTTTTTCGATACTCGTTGTAGGTCAATGGCTCGCCGTCCTCGCAGGTGCCGGCACGATCCACCGACGCTACGAACAACGAATGAGTTCCTAAATCCACCGTCATTTCAGGAATCACCGTGCAGTCATAAACGGCCACCGAATCCTTCAAGAACGGGATGCCGTACTCGTTCAGGGCATGATCGAAATCCGCGAACTTGTCCACATCGCGCCCGGACTGGAGACCGAACCGCCTCACGACTTCTCCACATGTGGGATTGCCCCGATCCAACACGCTGACACAAAAGCGGCCGGAGCCACGAATCATGTCATGGGTCAACGACTTGTTGCCGACACCCACCACGATGCGCGGTGGAGCGTTGGTGACCTGCATCAGAGCATCGAGGCATTGCCCGTTGATCCTGTCCCCTGCCTTGGTAGTCAAGATGTACAAGCCGTGAGTGACTTGAAACAAGGCCACGTTGATCAGCCCTGGCTCGGTCACGGTTTCGAACGCCATAAGGTTCCTTTCTAGGCTTCTTCCTCGGGCGGAAGAATCGGCCCGGCGATGCGTTGGCCCAGTTCGCGATCCGCCATCAGGATGCCGTGGCCGGAGTCACCGACGAGCTCGAGCATGTCGATGACTGTGGACACCGAATCCTCTTCTTCGACCTGCTCGGTCACGAACCACTGCAACATGATGCCGGCGGCGCGGTCGTTCTCTTCGTCAGCCAACTTGGCCAGATCGTTGATCTTGCCGGTAATGAATACTTCGTGTTCCAAGGCCGCCTTGAATGCGGCGATGGGGGACTCCCATTCCGTCTGTGGCTTGTCTAACGCCTGAAGCTCAATGAGTCCGCCGCGATCGTTGATGTGGTTGAAGAACCGAAGCGCGTGGCCAAATTCCTCCTGCGCCTGCGCCTTCATCCACTGCGCCATGCCGTCCAGGCTCTTTGAATGAAAATAGGCGGCCATGGAGAAGTACAAATAGGCGGAGAACGTCTCGTGTTTGATCTGTTCGTTCATTACGTCTTGCATTCGTTTGCCAATCATGGTTCACCTCCGTTGAGAGGTCCTTGTTACTAAACATCATTTCTATGAAACGATCCAAATGGGACAAGCGTTTCACCCGTCCAACTGGAGAAACCACTCTGGGAGCAGTTTCTCCAATCTCCCCACGGCAGGAGAAAACACGCCGCATGTTTTCTCCAACCAACTCGTTCGCACAGCTCACCCACTGGAGAAATCTCCTCAAGGAGATTTCTCCATCGAACTCAGACGATCCTCGTCTGAGTTCGCGGTTACCAATTCTCTCCTAACAGTTCGAAATGAGCCTGTTCGTGGGCGCAAGCCGGGCACAAGCTGGGAGCCGACGTTCCTTCGTGCAGATAGCCGCAATTGCGGCACCGCCACACGACTTTCTCTGGTCGTTTGAACACAAGGTCGTTCTCGATGTTCTTAGCCAAGTCGAGATATCGTTTCTCATGCTGTTTCTCGGCCACAGAGATGGCTTCGAACACGGCGACGACTTCCGGGAATCCTTCATCACGCGCCACTTGCGCGAAGCCGGGGTACATGGTGGTCCATTCGTAATTCTCACCACCGGCGCCCGCCTTCAGATTCTCGACGGTCGATTCAATCACGCCGGCCGGGAAGGAGGCCGCGATTTCTGCCTCTCCACCCTGGAGGAACTTGAAGAACCGCTTGGCATGTTCCCGTTCCTGATCGGCCGTTTCCTCGAAGATGGCTTGGATCTGCATGTAGCCCTCCTTCTTCGCCTTGGATGCGAAGTAGGTGTAGCGGTTGCGGGCTTGCGATTCTCCGGCAAAAGCGGTCAACAGGTTCTTCTCGGTTTGCGTTCCCTTTAGGTTCATGGTGTGAAGCCTCCTTTGGATCTTCTCGTTCCTCTAGGTCTGACAATCTCGACAGTAGTAGGTTGAACGGCCGCCCTGCTTCAGACGGGCGATGGCGGTTCCGCAACGTTCACACGGCTCGGCCTCGCGGCCGTATACGGACAGATGATTTTGAAACTCTCCCTGCTCTCCGACAGACGGGTGATAATCTGACACACTGTTCCCAATTGTCGTTCCCTGTCCGGCGATCGCATCATTCAACACCGACACGATGTTTCCATGCAAACTGTGAACTTCATCATACGACAGCGTTTTCGCCTCTCTTTCCGGCGAGATCCCCGAACGCCACAGTGCTTCGGATGCATAGATGTTGCCCACACCGGCAATCTTTCGTTGATCCAGCAGAAACAGCTTAATGGGCGAGCGCGATTTGCCCGTCATCTTTCCTAAGACATCGGCTGTAAACGACCGGCTTAGCGGCTCGATCCCGAGATCAGCTTCGAAACCGTCAAGGCAATGGATGACAGTGCCCAATCGGCGTGGATTAACGAAGTAGACAGTGTCTCCCGAATCCAGATACAGGACCAGCCGAGTGTGTTTGACCTCGTTCTCGCCTCGGTGCAGGCGCAGGCGTCCCGACATGCGCAAGTGGACGACCAGATCTCCACGGTCTCCAAGATGGATAACGATGTGCTTGCCACGGCGTTCGACCGAGGAAACTGTTGTCCCAGCCAACATAGATCCGTCCAGATTCAGTTGATCGTCGAGTACTTCGACGCGATCGATGGTTGCACCAACGATCGGCTGTAAACGGCGGACGAAAACTTCGACTTCTGGGAGTTCAGGCATCGGGCGACTCACCTCCCCTTCGGGAAGGGGAGTCGCTTGAAGAAGAGGGATTCAACCTCTTCTTCTGTTTGGCTCCCGTGTCTAGCTCTGGTTCACGAGCACACGTAGCGCAGACACCGTAGGCGTAGGCGCGTACGGCTTCCACATGATGACCCGTGATGTGCTCGCCCAGATCGACATCCTTATCCATCACGATGTCGTAGACGATGTTGCATATGCGGCACCGGAAATGGGCATGTGGTCCAATGTCGGCGTCGTATCGGGCAACTGCCGGATCGACCGTGATTTGCTGAATGATGCCTGCCTTGGTCAAGGCGTCCAATGCATTGTAGATGGTAGCACGGGAAACGGACGGGAATTTCTTTCGAACTGCAACAAGTACTTGATCGGCAGTAGGATGCTGCCGCGTGCTCTCCAGAGACTGGAGAACCGCTAACCGCTGAATGGTCGGAGTCAGTCCCAATTCTCGAAGTTGGTCCGAACGTTCGGTCTTTCGCATTTCGGACAAAGTATAACTATAGACAATATCTAAATCAA